>CANLVU010000012.1 GCA_947494535.1 Cytophagaceae bacterium | reverse complement strand
GAACATTAATTCGTTTACTTATTACTTCAATGGAGGAATAAGGAACACCTCTTCTTATAATGTCCACTCTATCTAACGTAGATTGCCAAGCATATTCAACTCCCTCAGACTCGAATCGCCATTTAGGCGTAGAAGCTCTAATAACATTTGCGCGTTTAATACTCTTTCGCGTATCAAAAATAGCGGGTTCGTTGATTTCTTTTTTCATGAGTGTAGCATTTATGCTGTAAATGTACAATATAAATGCTGCCGTAGATCTGAAAGGGAAAATTAAATTATGTAATGGCTGTTTCAAAACAGAAATCCATCAATCCTTTGGCAAGCTAGGTTTGATAAAGCAAGATTAAAAATGAAAGAGGTAGATTATCAGTTAGTTGATACCACATAAGGGAGTGACAGCTCCATTCCATTCCGCTGTCAGCCCGCAAGGCATCTTGCACAAAGCCTACACCATTCGCTTCGCGAATAGTGATGCTTTTTTCATATGGGGCCGATTAACTACACGAGCGCATTAGTCGGCCCCATATAAAAAAAGCCTCTCAGCTAACGCTGAGAGGCTTTGTAGAGGGGAAGGGATTCGAACCCTCGGTAAGCTTGAGACCTACACACGCTTTCCAAGCGTGCTCCTTAAACCACTCGGACACCCCTCTATCAAGCGCCCGTGGGGTTGCAAAAATAGCAAATTATTTCGACGAATCGAAAAAGGAATCAATATCCTTCTTGAATTGGATCAAGGATGGTTTGTGGATATAGTACATGTGGCCAGATTCGTAGTATTTAATGTCAACGCGAGCGCGTTGTTCTGGACGCAAAAACATGTGCTCGATGTCGTAGACCGCCGTGAAATACGGTGTTGCGAAATCGTAGTAGCCGCAGCCGAGGTAGACTTTTAAGTTCGGGTTTTTGGCCATCGCATCACGAAGACTTTCTGCGACGTTCAAGTATTTGTTTTGAACGTTTTTGTAAGACCAAGGGTATACTTCGCCAAACACATTATAACCTTTCTCTTCTGTGAACTTCAATTCTCTCGATAAATAGTCGTTGATGGTGGCAGTAAATGGTCCATCGATGTTGGCAAATGAGGGATCGAAATCTACAAATTCACCAGCATCGTCCAAATTACGACCTGTAAATCGCGCATCTAAACGACCAATCGAAAGTCCATCTGCACGGCGTAAAGCTTTGTAGAAACGGCTTTCTTCTAGACGTAAGTTGGATTGTAAACACAATTCTTTGGAAAGACCCGTAAAATAGGCCATCTTCTCAGCGATGGCTGATTTCTCTGCTTCAGACATCCAGCCGCCTTTGATTAAGGCAGTGGCGTAAGGTCCGATCGCCCATTGCTCCGATTCCTTTAAAACGTCTGCGATAGGTCTCGCTAGTAAGGCAGGAGCTAATTTTTTGTGGTACCAAGCGGCTGCGGTATACGATGGAATGTATAAAGCACGAGGTAAATCGTTTCCGACATTGTAGTCATTTGTCCCAAAATTCAAGACAGCAGAAATCAAAATCACGCCATTAATGTAGATGCGGTGCTCATCTTGTAAGAATTTTGATAATCCAGCGGCACGGGTAGTTCCATAACTTTCGCCTGCAAGGAATTTAGGCGATGCCCAACGGTCATAACGACCTAAGAAGTTGCGAACGAAATCACCTACAGATTTGATATCTTCTACATATCCGTGGTATTTGCTCGCGGGTTCACCCACGGCGCGGGAATAGCCCGTCGAAACGGGGTCAATAAAGACTAAATCCGTCTTGTCTAACCAAGAAAATTCGTTTGGAATGTAGGAATAAGGGGCTGCAGTCGCAGTACCGTCGTCTTTTAAGACAACGCGTTTAGGACCTACACCACCCATGTGCAACCACAAAGAGGCTGAACCTGGACCACCGTTGAAGGTGAAAGTGACGGGGCGCTTGGCGCCGTCTTCGTCGTCTTTGGAATAATAAGTGAAGAATATTTTGGCCAAAACCTTACCCGTATCTGCCTTCATATGCATGTAACCGGTGGTCGCCGTGTAATTAATCACCTTGCCGGCGATCGTAATGGAGTGTTTTGTCTTCACAACTTGCACGCCAGCCGGGTCTTTCCCGATCTGTGCGTTTAGGCTAAGTGCTAGTGCACAAAAAAGAATAGTCAGTAATTTTTTCATCGTTTAAAGATTTATGAAAACGAATATAAAAATTCTTTGGCAATAAAAGGTATTTTCGTAGATTTGCATCTAATCTATATATTATATAGACTTTATAAACTTGTCAAGAATAAATTATGCAAAGTTTCCGCTCTGAGATAGAAAACCCGGTTGTAGAAAAAGACATCCTAGATTTAGCGAAAAAAATCGCTCAATTCAAGGCTGGCGAGATACACGAGGAGAAATTCAGAAGTCTTCGTCTCGCCCGTGGTGTCTATGGACAACGCCAACAGGGGGTACAAATGATCCGCATAAAATTGCCTTATGGCAAGATTCAATTCCACCAATGGAAGCGAATTTCGGACATTTCAGACGAATATTCGACCGGAAACCTGCATTTGACTACGCGTCAAGATATACAGATTCACTATGTGTCACTGGATCGTACGCCAGAACTTTGGGCGAAATTAGAGCAGGATGATATCACGTTACGAGAAGCCTGTGGAAACACAGTGCGTAACATCACTGCCTCCCCCACTTCAGGAATTGACCCGAAAGAATTATTCGATGTAAGTCCGCACGCGGATGCCGCATTCCGCTACTTTTTGCGTAACCCGATCTGTCAGGAGATGGGTCGTAAAATCAAAATTTCTTTTTCAAATACGGATGAAGATACGTCCTTAGCTTATTTACATGATTTGGGTTTTATTCCCAAAATCGTGGACGGAGCTCGCGGTTTTAAAGTAGTCGTGGGTGGTGGCTTAGGCGCACAACCGATGCTGGCTCACGTAGCACACGAATTCCTTGCTGAAAACGAAGTAATCCCGTTCATCGAGTCAGTTTTGCGTGTTTTCGATCGCCATGGCGAACGCAATTCCCGCCACAAGGCACGCATGAAAT
Source organism: Cytophagaceae bacterium (assembly GCA_947494535.1). Classification (GTDB taxonomy): domain Bacteria; phylum Bacteroidota; class Bacteroidia; order Cytophagales; family Spirosomataceae; genus Aquirufa. The sequence continues at coordinate 28,945 of CANLVU010000012.1, read as the reverse complement.
TCTTGATCCAAAAGATCGGTTTCGAGGCTTTCACGGACCTAGTAAATGCAGAAACGAAAGCGTTGAAAAATCACTCTTTCGAGATTCCGTCGGCGTCTGCATGGGAGGTGGAAGCGCCTACGTTAGTAGCTTCTACGCCTCCTCCATCTACGGAAGAATACGCCACTTGGTTAGCAACCAATACCTTTGAACAAAAGCAAAAAGGATTCCACGCGGTCTATGTACGGATTCTGAACGGTAATATTTCAAGTACTACTTCTCGCTCTTTAATTGAAGCCTTAACTGGGTATATCGGCGATGATGTTCGCATTACGATTAACCAAGGTTTGATGTTGAAATATGTGCCAAGTGCGAATTTGGCCTACGTCTATTCCGTATTAGACGCGCACGGATTAGCCGCGCCGGGTGCAAATTCCATCGCGAACATCACGGCCTGCCCAGGAACAGATACGTGTAATTTAGCAATTTCGGATTCCACGAATATCACCTCGAAATTAGAGGCAGTCATCAGCGAAGAATTCCCGTCCTTGATCCACGATAGCGCGATGAAAATTAAAATTTCTGGCTGCATGAATGCTTGTGGACAACACAGCATGGCATCGATCGGCTTCCATGGATCTTCTTTGAAGGCGGCAGATAAACGCGTTTTACCTGCTTTGCAAGTCTTATTAGGCGGTGCGACTTTAGGCAATGGCGAAGGAAAAATCGCAGATAAAGTGATTAAAGTTCCGTCCAAAAGAGGTCCCCAAGTCTTGCGCACCCTATTGAATAACTTCGAAGAGAACGCACAAGCTGAAGAATATTTCCACAGCTATTACGATCGCCAAGGCGAGAAGTATTTCTACGATTTATTGAAGCCCATAGCAGACCTAAGCACACTTGTAAACGATGATTTCATCGACTGGGGTGCTTCAGAAAACTTCGCCACCGAAATCGGTGTAGGCGAATGCGCGGGTGTTGTGATCGACTTAGTGGCGACCTTATTATTCGAATCGGACGAAAAATACGAATGGACGGCAGCCGCTTTAGAGGACAAACGCTACGCGGATGCGATCTACCATGCCTATAGCGTCTATATTTCAGCAGCGAAAGCACTCTTATTAGACAAATCAATTTCGGTTCCTACCCAAAACTCGGTGATCACGAAATTCGATGAAAACTTTGTGGCGACGGGGGACTTTGCAATAGATGCCCCATCATTCGCTGAATTAGTATTACAAATTAATCAAAACGAGCCCTCAGCAGGTTTTGCATCTCGCTACACCGCCCAAGCTCATGCCTTTTTAAAATCCGCCAAAGTAGTCCGCTCTTAATCGTATGAAAAATTTAAGCCATTTCAGATCCTTAGAACCTCACCCGAAATTAACGGTGGTAGGTGCTGGCCCAGGTGATCCAGAATTGATCACCCTAAAGGCCATTAAAGCCATCGCGTCTGCGCAAGCGGTTCTATACGATGCTTTGGTAGACCAAAGCTTGTTAGACCATTGCTACCCCACCTGCGAGCAGATTTATGTAGGAAAGCGTGCAGGTGATAGCCATTCGCAAGGTGCAATTAATACCTTGATTGTGGAAAAAGCCTATGCCTTAGGACATGTGGTTCGATTAAAAGGCGGCGATCCGTTTGTGTTCGGACGTGGCCAAGAGGAAATCGAATACGCCCGCGGATTCGGCTTATTGACGGATTATGTTCCCGGTATTTCGTCCTCCTATGCGGCGGCGGGTTCAGCTGAGATTCCCTTGACGATTCGCGGGGTGAACGAAAGCTTTTGGGTGATGACGGGCACGAAATCAGATGGATCTTTGACAACTGACTTGACCTTAGGATTGCAGTCATCCGCTACTTTAGTGATTTTGATGGGAATGAATAAGCTAGAGGAGATTGCTTCACTGTGCCAAGAATACGGCAAAGGCGACATCTCCGCCGCCATAATCCAAAACGGAACGATGAAAAATCAACGCATTGGAGTATCTTCGGCTGCAGAATTAGCCACCATGGCTTCCAAAGAGGGCTTGACCAATCCGGCAGTCATCGTTATAGGTGAGGTTGTAAGGCATGCAAAGCCGGAACTTTGGCAAAAAATCACGCACATAAGTAAAGAAAATGAGCAATAGAATTAACATCTCCAGCGGTTCCCCTTTCGAAGATACCTTCGGTTACTGCCGCGCCGTAAAGACGGGGAACTTATTAGAAATCTCCGGTACTGTTGCCCTAATAGATGGCGAAAAAGTTACCGCTGACGATCTATACGCTCAAACCTATAATATCATCGAACGCATTGCGGTCGTTCTAGAAGAAGCAGGTTCATCCCTAAAAGACGTAGTGCGTACCCGAATTTTTACGACAGATATGTCTAAAAATCTAGACATCGCGCGTGCTCATTCGCACTTCTTTAGCGACATCAAACCGACTACAGGGATTTATGAAATTTCGGCTTTAATCGCTCCACAATATAAAGTGGAGATTGAATTTACGGCTTGGGTGGGGTAAGCTAAATCTTTCTGATCATAAAAAAGCCCCGAATTTTTGTTCGGGGCTTTTTTTATATTTTTGAGGCTTCCCTCTTCAGCAATTCCACATCAATCGGAACTACTCCCAGCGATTCGCAGACTAAGCCTCCGCCTAAGTTTGCGAGCTCTGCAATTTGCTTAGCAGAACCGCCAGCGGCTAATGCGCAAGCTGCAATGGAAATAACGGTATCTCCGGCACCTGATACATCAGCGATTTGGCGAATGTGTGCGGGGATTTGAATTTGGTCTGCTGCATAATCCATATACACACCGCGTTCGGACATCGTCACAAACAGACCTGTGAAAGATTGCGCTGCTTTGAAATCAGCTACTGTTTTTGCAATGGCTTCTGGCTTGACGGAAGCAGGCTCTAAACCTAATCCATCCCGCAATTCATTCAAATTTGGCTTGAATAAAGTGGCTCCGCTGTAGGCGAAAAAGTTCTTCTTCTTAGGATCTACGACCGTTGGAATTTGGTGCGCTTTCGCCAGAGAAATAATTTCTTGAATCAGCCCCTGACTTAAAACCCCTTTGTCATAATCCTCAAAAAGGATCACATCGACTTCCGGTAACCAAGCTTTCACTTGGGCCAATAAGGCTTGAGAAGAGGAGGCTAAAATAGGTGCTTCGGTCTCTGAATCAACACGTATTAATTGTTGGGATCCAGCGATGACACGCTCCTTAACCGTGGTAGGACGACCTTTTTCGGTAATGATACCTGCGGTGGAAAGACCAACGGCTTCTAGAATTCCTTGCAAGGTTTCGCCTGTGGAATCATCTCCGATAACCGAGCAAACATAGGGTTTAGCACCCAGGCTCGCGATGTTCAACACCACATTTCCCGCACCGCCCAAGCGAGTTTCACGCTTGATCACGTTCACCACGGGAACAGGCGCTTCCGGCGAAATGCGATTCACCTTTCCCCAGGTATAGGCATCCACCATTAAATCGCCAATCACGAGAACGCGCAGGCTAGAAAATTTCTCAATCAGGCTTGATAGCTCACTCATATGCATTCTAATATGTTAACCTTACAGGTTAGCCTCCAATAGTCGTCATCGATTCCGTGATGACTCCTTTTCTTTTATTTTCTGCTTCAAATCCATCCAACGGACGCGATTTAAATAATTTCAAAAATTGTGCTTTCACCTCCTCGTCACTGACTTCGCTACGAAGATACGGCTTCATATCAAAAACGCCATCATCGTAGAGACAAGTCTTAACTTGACCTTTGGCAGTCAAGCGAATGCGGTTGCAGCTTCCGCAAAACGTACGTGTAAAGGCTGCGATAATCCCTACATTGCCTTTAAATCCAGGGATTTCATAAGTATTCGCTGTTTCACCGAACAAAAAGGGTCTCGCTTTCAAGTCTGGGAATTGAGACCGAATGCGTTCTAAAATACGGGCATGATCCCAAAACAATTTCTCTTCTACCAATCCCGAACCATTGAATGGCATCTCTTCGATGAATCTAACCGAAACCGGATGCTCGCGAGCGAATTCCGTCAAGGCTATAATATCCTCCTCGTTTTTGCCTTGCATCACAACGGCATTGATTTTGACTTGGAAGCCGGCTTCTATTAGGCGAAGGAGGTTTTCATGGACTTTGGCAAAATCATCCCGACGTGTTATCTGCTGAAAGCGATCCCGATCTAACGAGTCTAAACTCAAATTGATGTGGCGCACACCCAGCTTTTGCAAGGATTCGATATAATCACCTACGAAAACGCCGTTCGTTGTTAAACAGATTTCTAGGTCTTTCAGGCCTGCTAAATTCGTTAAGAAATCCAGCAAACCATTCCGAACAAATGGCTCTCCACCCGTGATGCGAACCTTTTTAATCCCCATCTCGTGCAAGATACGGGTTAACCGAAACATCTCCTCCCAGCTCAACAACTCGCGCTCCGGCATATAGTTAATCCCCTCCGCCGGCATGCAATAGGTGCAGCGCAGATTGCAACGATCCGTCACCGCGAGACGTAAATACGTCAATTCGCGGCCGTGATTATCTAAAAGCTGAGGATTATCCAATATATTTGTTCAAAGTTTCCAAAGGTACAAAAAACGATGTCAACCTACCACATCTTGCTGTTCGGTATTTGCCGAGATTTACTTAAATCGCCCACGATTTCGATCGAAAAAGAGGGCACAGTCACCGTGGAGGAAATGTTACACACCTTGCGTTTGAAGCATCCGGCTTTGGAAAATCTACCCTCTTTGCGACTTGCGGCAGAACATCGCTTCCCAGAACCTGATTTTATCCTATCTGAAACGATGGAAATTGCCCTAATTCCTCCTGTGAGTGGTGGATAATCCGTATATTTGTCCCTAAATCTATACAAAGTATATGGGATTAAATCTCCTGTTTCTTGGAGTACTCTTGTTGCCTTGGGCGTCTGCGTTGTTGGTGGCTCTTTTTCCCAAACCTCTTTTTTCGATTTCCCTATCTGCTCTATTTAGCCTTTTAGCTATTTACTTTTGCACGCAAGCTTCGATTGATTTCAAAATCACTTACCCCTGGTTTAATCTAGGCGGGAAAGAAATGAATGCCAGTTTTTGGGCGAATGCCTCTGCGCAATTGGTCCTGGGACTAGTGGCAATTGTGTCTTTTTGCGTTCAACTATTCTCGAAAAAGTATCTGAAAGAAGACCCTTCCATCGGTCGATACTATGTGTATTTGCACCTTTTTGTGGGTTCGATGACGCTTTTGGTCTTGACGGATTCCATCCTCATTTTCTATGGGGCATGGGAATTAGTGGGGGCATGTTCGTATTTGTTAATTAGTTTTTGGCATCAAAAAACGGCCGCCATACAAGCAGCTAAAAAAGCCTTTTTAATTAACCGCCTAGGAGACATTGCCTTATTGTTCGGCTTAATCGCTCTCGGTTTACATTTCAATACGTGGCAATTTTCAGAAATAAATGGCATCGCTCCTACGCTGATCGGTATAGCTATCATCACAGGAGGTATCGCAAAATCAGCTCAATTTCCCTTGATGTCCTGGTTACCTGATGCGATGGAAGGGCCTACCCCCGCATCTGCCTTGATCCACGCAGCGACGATGGTAGCGGCTGGTGTTTTTGTGGGCGTGCGTGTTTTCGATATTACGAGTCCAGAAACCCATCTGTTTATGGGCATCATCGGTGCAATCTCCTTTTTATCTGGGGCTATCTTTGCGATTTTCCAAAACGACATCAAAAAGACCCTCGCCTATTCCACTATTTCCCAGCTAGGTTTGATGTGGATGGGAATGGGTTCTGACGCCTCCCTATTTCATTTGCTAACCCACGGTATTTTCAAAGCGGGTCTCTTTTTAGCGGCAGGAGCTGTCATTCACACGGTGCATTCCCAAAGCCTCAACGACATGGGTGGCTTGCGAAAGAAGGCACCAGTGGCGGCTTTGGCCTACCTCATTTTTGGTGCCGGATTAATGGGATTACCTTTCACTGGTGGTTTTTACAGCAAAGAAAACATCGCTGGATATTTGTATACTTCAGGTCACACAGAATTGCTAGTCGTTTTAGCGCTTGGTATGGTTTTGACCAGTTTCTATATCAGCCGCCAGTTCTATTTGATTTTTATGGGGCCAGTAAAAGAAGGTCCTTCGGCTACCGATTTTGCCCTTCCTATCTGTATTCTGGTTGTAGCGAGTCTTTTCGCCTGGATTTCATGGAATCCAATCGAGATTCACGCCTCGGCTTTATTTGCTCGCTTTGAATTAGCCCTATACGACATTCCTGCGTTCTGGTTATATATAACGGCTGCCACCTGGGTACTGGGAATTGCAGGAACATATTTAACGAGAAACTGGATTCCGGCAGGAAATTACCAGTTTTTGCCTCGCTTTTGGCCCTCTTTATTCAGTTTGATCCGCTGGAAAAGTAGATCTGCACTCGTTTTCGAAACGCAATTCATTGATCGTTTCGTGAACGGAATCGCGGCCTTACAAGTGATTATCGCACACCTGCTAGCCTGGGTAGATCGCCATTTAGTAGATGGTATTTTGGTAGGAGGAAGCTCCAGCCTGAGTGCAGGAACTGGAAAACTATTAAGTCGCTGGCAATCAGCCAAAGTCCAAAGCTATTGGACTATGATTATTGTGACATTTGCCCTATTTTTACTTTACGCGCTATTTATTAAATGACGAATTTACCCCTATTATCGCTCTTGATTGGATTGCCCTTACTAGGTGCTTTGGTGCTTGGACTAAGTCAATTTAAAGAACAGGCAAGAAGCGTGGCTATCGTTCTTTCTACGATTCAATTAACGATTTTGGGCTATATCTATAGCGCATTTGATAAAACATCCGGCTTATTTCAATTTAACGAAACGCATCATTGGTTCTCGATTTCTCTCGGGTCGATGGGACAATTTATGTCGAAATATACCCTCGGAATCGATGGATTAAGCATTTCTCTGATTCTCTTAACGGGGTTGATTACCTGGGTGGCGCTTTGGAACTCGACTGAAATAAAGGAAAAAGTAGGGGGATATTATGCCTTGGTCTTGCTACTGAACGCCTCGATTATGGGTTGTTTTATGGCCAAAGACCTCTTCCTTTTCTACGTCTTCTTCGAATTTATGTTACTCCCCATGTATTTCTTGATCGGAATTTGGGGTGGACCACGCAGAAACTATGCTTCTTTGAAATTCTTTCTTTACACATTGGTAGGCTCTCTTTTGATCCTCATCGTGATGTTGGGAATGGGAGTTGCTTACGTAGATCCCTACGAAACGGCTTTGTTAAATGGCTTAATTCGACCGGAACAAGACTTCAATCTAGAGGCATTGAAATCGGTGCAGCAACTGATTTCTTCACAAGAATTAGCGACGTCCTCTTTAGTGCACAGTTTCGATATGCAGGCTTTAGCGGATTTTAAAAATTGCCAAATCACCAGCATTCTTCACATCAGTTCCGGCTGGCAATTAGCTGGAATGAGCGCTCGCGAATGGGGATTTTGGCTATTATTCATCGGATTCGCGATCAAATTACCAATGGTTCCTTTGCACACCTGGTTACCCGATGCGCACGTGGAAGCACCTACAGCTATCTCCGTTTTATTAGCTGGGGTTTTATTAAAAATAGGAGCCTATGGATGGCTGCGAATTACCATTCCCTTCTTCCAAATAGAGGCCTTAATGGCGGCTAACATTCTAGCTGGCTTAGGAGCCTTATCCATTGTTTATGGCGCTTATAATGCCTTAGCAATGAACGATTTAAAGAAATTAGTAGCCTATTCCTCCGTATCCCATATGGGTTTTGTGCTACTCGGAATCGCAGCCTTTACGGCAGAGGGATGGCAAGGAGCCATTTTCCAAACCATTTCCCATGGAGTTTTATCCGCTCTATTATTTTTAATCGTCGGCGTCTTGTATTCCCGCACCGGCAACCGCGAAATCGATTCCTTTTCCGGACTAGTGACCTTGATGCCTCGCTTCACGGTCATCTCTGGAATCGCGATTTTTGCCTCTTTAGGCCTTCCCGGATTCTCTGGATTTATCGGGGAATTCTTCAGCTTGATGGGCGCCTTCACCAGTCCGTTTGTGCATCCCGGGATTGCCGTACTCGGAGCTTTGGGCTTATTATTAGGTGCAGGTTATTTGTTATGGACGTTCCAAAAAATCTATTTGGGAAAACACTACCAAAAAAATGCCGAATGGTCTTTACCCGATTTGAATAAATTAGAAATACTTAGCCTTTTTGGTCTAGGATTTATCAGTATATTGCTAGGCGTTTATCCGGGCTTACTTTTTGAGCTCAGTGAAAAATTCGTTACCGAATTACTAAAATAAACCTATTAAAATATCCCTATGGAAAACAAATTCAGCCGCAGAGACGTCCTAAAAAGCTCTGCAGGATTCGCTGGCCTTGGCATGATGGGCCATCGTTTCACAGAAGCAGACAAACAGGTAGGACTTGACCTAAAAGGAAAAGTAAATCACTCCGCTTGTCGCTGGTGTTACCAAGATATTCCTTTTGAGGAATTAGTGATTAATGCCAAAAAAATCGGCTTAACGTCTATCGAATTAACAGGTCCTGAAGAATGGGACATTTTGAAAAAACACGATATGACAGCGGCGATTGGCTGGGGTAAATACCCGGATGGAATGGGTCTACCTAACTTTTTTAATAAAGTGGCTAACCACGACGCCCTGGTAGCTTTCTATGAGGATCTAATTCCACGCGCAGCGAAGGCAGGCATTAAAAACCTGATCACCTTCTCTGGAAATCGGAACGGAATGAGCGATGAACAAGGTTTAATGAATTGCAAGAAAGGCCTTCAGCGCATTATGAAAACGGCAGAGCGCCACGATGTTACCATCTCAATGGAGTTATTGAATTCTAAGCTGAATCATAAAGATTACCAAGCAGATCACACCGAATGGGGTGCTGTACTTTGTGAGATGGTAGGCTCTGATAAGTTTAAATTACTCTACGATATCTACCACATGCAAATCATGGAAGGGGACGTAATTGCCACTATCAAAAAAAATCATCAATACATCTCCCACTACCACACGGGCGGTGTTCCTGGTCGAAACGAAATAGACGAAACACAAGAATTACAATACGCCGCTATCGTTCGAGCCATCTACGATACTGGCTACAAAGGCTATATTGGGCAAGAATTTGTTCCAGCCCGCAAAGACAAAATGGCATCCCTAGAGCAAGCAGTGAAAATCTGCGATATCTAAGAATACCAGTCTTTTGATAAAATCGCAAATCGCTCCCTGTGAGTGGTTTGCGATTTTTATTTATCGGGTTCCTGATATTGATTTTCTCCGGCTTGTTTTGCCCTCGTTTTCTGCTCTATTTCGAGCCATGAAAACGCTCTTCTTTCTTTTATATAGTTTCCTTTCCATCGCGCAATGTGCGACCATCAGCACACAACCCCTCTCGCAAATTAGCTGCGAAGGAGATTCCATTCGACTCACTGTTGCCAGTTCAGGTGGCACCTTTCAATGGGAAAAGCGTAGACCCACAGATACGAAGTTTACGAGTATTACAAATGCGCGAGCCACGCGTTATACCTTTCTTTCGGGTGGATCTACACACCCCACAGGAACCTTTTATCGTTTAAAAATAACGTTAGATAAGTGTATTAGCTATTCTGATTCTGTCCTTGTGGTGCTTAGAAAAGCGCCCATAATCTCAAGCATAAGCGTTTGCGAAAAGGCGCTTGTCCCCCTTTCTCCTTTGTATTTCTGGACACTCAATGGTTTGCCAGTGGATTCGATTGTCGCTCAACCCTTCCTTCATGGGGCTAAATTAAAGGCATTTTCAAGACACACCACCTATCCTGCTGGAACTTGTGTGCTGGCTTCGAATGAAGTTAGTTTAAGTATCAGAACCTTGCCCCCGGCTCCCACACATGTTGTTAAAATCGTCACAGCCTGCATAGGCCTACCCTTCTCACTAAACGCCACTGGATGTTCTCCATCATTAACTTATTGGTACAATGCCTCCGGTACAAAGCTGGGCGAAGGTAGTCGTTTGCCACTCGTGGCATCAGATAGTTCCATCTTTCGTGCATCCTGCGTCAAATCAGGCTGCGAGGGGCCCTTGTCTACAGGGGTAAAAACAATCCTATTCGCTATTCCGTCACCACCCATCAATACCTCATCCACTTACTTTTGTTCAGACGTAAACATCAATTTACTAGCCAGCGGAGGGCTAAACAATATCTGGTATGAATCAGAGTTAGCAAAATCGAGTTTGAGTACGGCAACAGCATTAGTGATGAAAGCGATTCGTAATTCTAGCACAAAAGATTCTATCCTAGTTCGATTCGCTTCCGTCAAAATCAACGACTGCGAAAGCGACCGCATACCCGTTATCATTCACATCAAACCACGTCTGAAACTCCTACCCCTTTTAGCTATTTCGTTAACGGGTGAAAGAACGCTAAATATACCTGAAGCCCAAACCTTTAATGGAACGCCACCCTATAAAATCTCCTATACCTCTACAGCAAAAAGTCCTTTTGGCCCTTTTACCACCAATGGATTCCTTTTTAGAACCATTACAGACTCCCTAGGCTGCAACATAAAAGATACGACACTAGTAAATTATGTACGAAATGGCCCTATCATTCACCATCTAACCGCGCGCACTGAAACAAATTGCCTGATGAACAACTACCGCATTCGTATCAGTGGCTGCTCGCTGAAAACCTCTGGATTAAATGCGTCCAAACGCTACGAATCCCCTCTCGCAGATTTCATCCTATCTGGGGGAATTTATACTTTCCTTTGTAACGATGGCCAGACGGATACCATTCAGTTGAATCTGCCATTTTTAAAGCAACCTAGCTGGCTTCTTCATAAATCATTTACTAGCCCCATTTGTGAGGAGGACAGTGCATTTCTTAGCCTCACTATTGATTCCGTTGTACGTTTTGTAGGCTGGGAGAAGGATAGCCACCTATTCTCTGTAGATAAGACCATTAAAGGATTATTGCCTCCTGGTGAATATCAAAATGTGTTAGAGGAAAATGGCTGCTTCTATCGTTCAGATAAAATAATTCTTGACAGAAAGCCTAATCCTCCAACTCCTAAGCTAGAAAAAATGGGAGCCTATTTCATTAAGGCTCATTCAGTAGGCATATCAGAATGGCTCATTGACAAAACGCGATCTACTGACAGTTTAAGTTTTCGAAAGATCACGGAAGGACGTGAATTCTATGTTCGAGCAAAATGGATGCACAAGAATCTTGCCTGCTACTCTCCCTACTCAAATGTCTATTTTGTAGACCTGCCTACTAATTATGAATTTGCCGCCTATCCGAATCCATCCAGCGGTATTCTTAGTATTGAAATAGCGTATGACACAGAGAATGCACTACTATATTTATTTGATTTAAATGGGGGATTGTTAGATGCTACTGAAATAAAAAATTCCAGCAGGGTATTGAATTGGGATATATCCCGTTTCCCCACTGGAACTTATATACTAAAGCTAATCTCCGATGGAATTAGCCAAGAAAAGACTATTCGTAAATTCCTTTAGCTATTTTCTCTGAAAGGGCTTTAGGAGCTAACCAGGCTAGAAAAGCGCCTAACTTGTTTATAAAACCCGTTATCACTTCTTGCTTTTTGGCAAACATGCCATCCAAAGCCATTTTTGCCACTATCTCAGGAGTCATCGTGATCTTCTCTGCTGCCTTGCTTGCTTTTGCTGGCAAGTTAGCTCGGTCATTGAAATTCGTTGTAGTGGCGCCAGGGCTAACGGCCGTAACGCTAATACCTTTGGCTTTCCATTCGTGAAACAAGCCACGGGAGAAGTTCAAGACGAATACTTTAGAGGCTGCATAAACACTCATCAAAGGAATCGCCTGATATGCCGTTGAGCTAGCAATATTTAATACATAGGCTTGTCCTTTGCCAGAAAGCATCGGATAGAATCGAAAACATGATTCCACCAATGCATTCATATTGACTTGCATCATTTTTTGAGTTTCTTCAAAGGAATAACTTTCAAACTCGCCTACTAAACCATATCCAGCATTATTAACTAGAATACGAAGATCTATCTGCTTGGCTAACACCCATTCATAAAGTGTATTTACGGCCCCAGGTTCTGCTAAATCTGCCACTAAGTAATCAACCTCCAGCGAATACTTTTTCTGTATCTCCTCTTTTACCATTTGAAGCTCATAAGAATTACGAGCGACTAATAATAAATTATAGCCTCTATCAGCTAATTGCAAGGCAATTTCTTTGCCTATCCCTTTACTACCTCCGGTAATGATTGCGTATGACATACTGTTTGCTTAAATGAAAAAAGCCGCCCGATGAGCAGCTTTTTCCGATGATTAATCTTTACTTATTTTTTAGGAGCCGCTGCTGGTGCAGGATTCAAATAATCGTTGACATCTTTGTCATCCGCTTTTATCTCCTGAGCTTTGGTGAAATAATCTCTCACTTTAGCATCATCCTTCGTCACCGTTAAGTGATATCCCCCTAAGAATTTATAAGCTTCGAATAATTGATTTTTATCTTCTTTAAAAGCAGTTGATTTTTCTTCTTTTAACTTGGCCGCAATTTCTAAGAATTTCTCATAATAAGGTACTCCTAACCATTTTGTCCCTGTGTAATCTATTAAGTTATTCGTACGAGCACGATTAAGGTAGAATGGAGGCCACTTATCATTCACTGCAATCGCTTTAGCGAACAAAGTGTCAGATTTCATCGCTATTAAGGGACGATTCAACGTATCCGCTTTAGGAGTAAACGCAGCTACAAAGTAATAATCCATAGCAGCTTTAAAATAATCGCCTGAGCCTACCGCTTGATTTTTCTTCTGTTTCCACTCAATTCCTTTCAAAGCCGCCGTAGCTGCATCATTATAACGCTTTTGCTTGTAGCGAATATCATGAATGATATTGTAAACATTATTATTAGTATCCAAAGGTGCTGCACGCTCCAGGTAATTTAAAGCAACAGAATCTTTACCTAAACCCTGGTATCCTTTTCCAAAATACAAATCATCCATGTAATACGGTTTTACACCAGAACGAACCATACCTTCTAGGTTATCAATACCTTGTTGGTAGTTCTTCATTTCTACGTTTGAATAACCACGCATACGGAAAATGTCATTATCCTTAACACCCTTCTTATCTGCCTCGTCCGTGAACTTCATGGCACCTTCATAATCTTGAGATAGGAATAACAATTTAGCCGTCTCTAAAGTCACTTCAGGAGTAGCTTCTGCTTTCTCTAGATACTTTCTGAAATAGCGAGAAGCATTTTTGTATTGGCTACCTACGATCAAATACTCTCCATAACGCTTGTGAGCTGGAGCAAAGTTTGAATCCATTTCGATTGCCTCTTTGTAACGAGTTTGAGTCTCTCGGTAGTTTTTACCTCGTAAGAATACGGTACCAATCTTTACTTTAGCCTTTACATTTCTAGGATCTTGCAATAATGCTTGCTCATAGGAAGAAACGGCATTACCACCATCATTCTTAATTAAGAAAGCATCACCACGAACAATCATTTGTTCCGCATTCGGACCCTTCTTCGTTTTCTCTAACATCAAGTCAATCAAACGAATTGCCTCTGCTGGATAGTTATTATTCGCATTGAATTCTGGGTCGCGTCCTAATTTATAGAACATAGCATACGCCTCAGCGATTCGGTGAAGAACATCCCCGTTCTTATATTTTGTTTCAGTCAAAATTCGGTCAAAATCTACTTTCGCATCATTGACTTTGTTTTGGCCTACTTTAATAGAAGCTAAACCTACTTGATTCAAATAGTTTTTAGGGTCTGCTGCCAAGCCCTTTTTGAAAGCATCTTCAGCCGCTGCCCAATCTCTGCGAGACAAGTGATAGTAGCCCAAATAATAATAGTTTTCCCCAGTTGGAGAAGCCGTCACTAAACCTTCAAAAACTTGTTTGGCTTTAGTTGGTTGATCGCGATCGATTAAGTGTAATCCGTCTGCGATAGTTTGTCCCATTGCCAAATTGGTGATCAATAAACTGACTGCCAATATCCACGATTTCATTTTCTTCATTTTGTTATTTAATTAATAGCTTTCAATATTTTTCCTAGGCTTCAAACACCGAAATGTTCAATTTTATACACTTAATTTTAAATTCGTAAGAACAGCAAAAATAAAAACAATCTTCTATTTTCCCTACTTTACACAAAATAAAAATACACTATTGATTGATTTGATAGGTACGAATCGTGATAGGCCGGGTCAATGGAATTAATCCCGCCTTCAAAACAATAAGCTGTCCTAGATCTCCAGATACATAATTCAAGAAACCTGTTCCTAGTCCTTGATGTGCCTCTTTTATAATATATTTGATTTCGCGACGTAGGGGGTATTTTTTTAAGGCCAGGTTATAGCCAAAAGGCTGCGTATAAGGCATTCCTTTACCGTCAGCTACAGACATCACATTCACCGATCTAATAAATCCAAGCGAAGTAGGATTATCCCCATCACTAATCCAATTAGATCCTACAATACCAATGGATCGCGGATCACTTTTCACCTGTTTAATGACTTCTGGATTAGACCCAGCTGCCACAACGTGTAATTTCTCTGAGCCCGAAATCTTAAATTTGTCTAATAAAAATTTCAAATTACTCGAATTCGCTTTGTCGACTACAAGCGTATATTTTGATGAAGTACCTACAATTAAATCCCTCAAATCAGCTAAGGTAATAAGTGTATCTGTATTGGACTTATTCGCTAAGAGAGCGATACCATCCGCCGCGATATTAAAGCTACGGTAGGTAACCGCCTTGCGCGTAAAAATTTCTTTTTCTTCGGCCGTCAAATCACGAGTTACTACCACCCCGCGTATTTTGTCATTCAGCATATCCGCAATGACTTCATTCTCAGGACTGAACTTATATTTGATTTTAGCATATTTATATTGCTCCTCAAAAGCCGTCTTCTCGGCCTTCATTAAAGGTTCAAAAGACTCATCCACCCCCAAGGTAATCTCACCCACGGTTGCTGTATCCGTAGGCCCTTCCTTCTTATCAGAGCTACATTGAAAAAAAACAAGCCCTAAAAGAACTAAACTAATATTTTTGATATTCTTCATCATCCTCCTCTGTTGAGTTAAAGTAGGTATAGGCTCTCCAAATTCGGAACAGTCCATAGACCATAAAAAGTATTCCAAATAAAACGACGGTAGGTACACCAAAATTAGTACCTAAATCAAACTCCGAAAAAAACGCCACGTACATACCTAATAGAAAGTAGGCGAAGGCAACGGTTAATCGAAATCCAACATTAATCCAAATAGCAACAGGTCTTTTCATTTTCTTTAAAAAAACAGACCTGCTAAAAATACATTCAGCAGGTCTGTCTATGGTTAAGCGTTTATATCTTATTCAGATAAAACGAACGTGATCGGTTGAGTAAAACGAGATCTAACCGCGCGTCCAGACTGCTTACCAGGATTCCATTTTGGCATAGACTTGATTACGCGAATAGCTTCCTCGTCACATCCGAAACCAACTCCTTTCAAAACTTGTACGTCTTGAACAGAACCGTCCGTATTTACAACGAAAGATACGAATACTCTACCGCCCACGTTTGCACGCTGAGCAGCAGATGGGTATTTTAACGTTTTCTGTAAGAAACGTCCCCATGCACCCGGACCTCCAGGGAATTCAGCTTGTTGCTCTACTGCCGTGAAGATTTCATCTTCAGCAGGCTTAGGAGGTTCAACAGGCTCAGCTCCTTTCGCATCTGGATCAACTGGTGGCTCATACGATTCCGTTTCGCCTTTCACCGTTTCAGATGCTGTATTACCTTTTACCTCTTCAGGTGGAGGCTCTGGTTTCGTTACTTCCTCATCATGCTTGATTTCAGGAGGTAAGAATTTCGTCGTTGTCACCTTAGGGATTTCCTTGGGTGGTGGCGGTGGCGGTGGTGGAGGCAACTCAACCTTTTTAGGTGGAGCAGGCTTGTCCAATTTCATTACTTCAGCAGTCACCTCAGTCTTATCTTCCGCTGCTGCAGTTAACTGTTTCCAGAAAGCTGCTAACAAAAGAGCACCGACAAAGAGTGCAGAGCCTAGTAATACGGACCGCTTCATTACTTTAGGATACGTCTTCCTTAAAACAAAAGCTCCGAATTCACGGTTTTTGTTTTTGAAGATAATATCGTCCAAAGTAGCATCTTGGCTTATTACTTGTGACATAATATTCGTTTAATTTAAAATTAATTTAATAAGCTTATTTTCCTGATCGTTTAATCAATGCTTCCGTATCCGGATCGATTTCTAACAAAGCATAACGCTTGTTATTAGTAATCGCACATTCATCAAGCATGTCAATCATATTGCGATACTTCGCATTTTTGGTTGGCTTGATCACGATAGTAAAATTATTACCCACTTTCGCTTTCAGATCCGCGATAACCTTGCGAATTCCTGTTTCCGAATAGTTAGTAACTTGCATTACCGTACCTGCTTCAGTAGGGATACCTTGGTAATAATACACCTTATTCTCATCTGGACACACGGTAAGTGTTTCCGATAATTTTACGGGTGATGTTTCCTTTGTATCCGTTTTATCAGGCATGTTTAATTGCATGGTAACGGGCTTTGCTAACGTTGTAGTTAACATAAAGAAAGTAATCAAAAGGAAGCCTAAGTCCACCATAGGTGTCATGTCGATTTTGGTCGACATTTTCTTACTGCGCTTCTTTCCTCCGCCTTTCTTCCCGCCACCGGAGCTATCTATTTCTGCCATTTCTTTTCGTAATTAAAAATGAAAATTTATTTCGGTTTATTTTCCGGTCCAGTTACTAATTGGAAGATATTGATATTCTGAGCCTGCAAAGTACCGATGATATCAGCAAACACTTTGTAGTTAGAATTTTGATCTCCTTTAATAGCAACTTTCAACTCTGGATTAGACAATTTCGCATAACCTACCCAATACGAAAGCTCGTTATTAGATGAGTCAATTGGAATTCCCTTACTTAGCTTCTTAGCATCTGCAGGTTTCATATTTAACACCTGACGCATAGCTCCAAGAGGATAGCCTACAATTTCCGAAGACATAAAGTTCTTCTTCATTTCAGCTGTTATAGCGACACCATAGCGATTAGCCATACGCTCTAACATAAACTCTCTTGCCATTTGATCATCAGTTGCCAAATAAACTCCACCTTCTGGTGAAACACTAACCATTAGCATACCATCTTTCGTATTCAAAGGTTTCTCTGAAATAGAGGATGGTGGCGTGATTGTAACTGCCTCTTCTGGACGGAACTTCGCGGTTAACATGAAGAACGTCAATAGAAGAAAAGCCACATCACACATCGCTGTCATGTCGAGTGAGACACTTTGTCTTTTGGCTTTAACTTTTGGCATAACAATTATTTTTTGAACTGTGAATAAAATTGAATGAAAGGGCTAGGCCCCTAAATCGGTTCAAATATTAATTGTGATGCGTAGCGTAATTTTGGTTAACACTTAAGCCGATTTCGTCAATGCTGTAAGTTAACTCATCAATTTTCGCTGTAAACACGTTGTATGCAATGATACAGATCGCTGAAGTACCGATACCTAATGCTGTGTTGATTAGGGCTTCAGAGATACCATTTGCTAACGCTGATGAGTCAGTTGATCCACCTGAGTTACCTAATGACGCGAAGGCCTTAATCATACCAATTACCGTTCCCAATAGACCGATCAAAGTTGATACGGATGCTAAAGTGGCGATGATTGTTAAGTTTTTCTCTAACATTGGCAATTCTAATGAAGTAGCTTCTTCCACTTCTTTGCTCAATGCAGCTAATTTTTGCTCTTTATCAAGACCTTTATCAGTTGTTAAAGCCTTGTATTTTTTGATGGCAGCTAATGTAACATTACCTACAGATCCTTTTTGCTTATCACAAGCTTTCAAAGCACCATCTACATCGTCTTTGTCTAAAGAAGATTGAATAGAACGAACGAATGCGTTTACTTCACCAGTTCCTTTTGCTTTACCGATAGTAAACATACGCTCAATTGAGAATGTTAATGCAGTTAAGAAACAAGTCATCAAAACTGGCACGATAACTCCACCTTTGTAAACTACACCAAAGTAGTCACCTGGAAGTGGGTGTCCTTCATTCGTTCCTCCTTCAAAGTGAGATCCATCTCCCATGACAAGGGTGTAAATTGCAATCGCAATAGCGAATAGGACAATTAAAATTAAACCTGCAGAAATACCGCCAGATTTTTTTTCGGTTGCAGCTGGCTTAGCAGCTGGCTTTGGTTGTTGTGTACTCATTAGTTTGGTAATTTGGGGTTAAAGAATTATTTTTTTAATAAAACTTGTTGAAAATGCGGCGATCAGTGTTTTCATAGTTTTGACTTTCGCTTTCCTTTTCAGTAAAGGCAAAAGTAATAGAATTCTAATATAATTTTCATCCTTTAAATAATCATTGTAGGGTTCCTAGCAGGTCACAGAAATAGGACTATTGTACTAATCTGATATTTTCTTCAATTTATCGAAAGAATTAGAGTACTATTTTGGGATTATTAAATTAAAAAAAAATCAAAAAAAAATTAAATTATGCGGAGAATTTCCTGATTTAACCTAATTATTGGCTTAAATTTGAAACTTAAAATACCCTCTATGATCGATTCCCCTTTCAATCCCAAAGGCCCTCGAGCTTCCACCCGAAGCAAGGATAATATGAGCTTGAAAGAAGCGATCGAATCCCTTTTACGTGTCTATAAGTTGCAGAATAAATTCGACGAGACCTATATCGTGGCACACTGGGAGGAAATTATGGGAAAACCAATCGCTGCTAGGACAACTAAGGTTTATATAAAGGATAAAAAACTCTTTTTAGGGATCGATTCTGCCCCTTTAAAGAAAGAGTTGTTAATGGCAAAACAGAAAATGATTGAGCTATTGAATAAGTCTGCTCAACAAGATATCATAACCGAGGTTGTTTTTCTTTAAATAAATCCCAGGCTAGCCAGATCCATACACCGAATAAAGGCAATATCATCAGGGCCAAAGGATTGATAAATTCATTTCTTATATAGGCTGGGAATAGATCGGTAGGTGTAAAGCTTGAAATCAATAAAGTAAAAATCAACATCGCCCAGCGTTCTTTGGTTTTTTCCCCTAAAACAAACCATATACCTACGGCTGGGAAAGCCATAACTAAGGTAGGCGATTCTGTTCCTGTACTTGCTAACACAATATATAGAAGTACGAATGCCAATATTCTTAGTCTAAATTCAGGATCAGACCATTTTTTTGTTTGGAAAAACAAATAGGCATTCAACATCATGGATGGAATGATAAACCAGGCATTGGAGATATTTGGGTCGCCTGTCCAGCGCCGTATCATTCCCATGACACAAAGATCGGTACGGATATTTTGTATATTTTCGTTTAATTCATTTTTGTGCGCTAAAATACCCATCCAATCACGGTAAGTCGAGAGACCATAATTGAATCCTCCAAGAACCAGAGGGGTAAATCCAATCACTAACATCCAGAAAACGAAATAGCCGGCAAAACGTAGTCGGTCTTTTGCAAAAAAGAAAAAGGCTAATCCCACGATTCCATACAACTTAATATAGATCCCTAAAACGATGCAAAGAGTCGCCCAGATGTACCTTTTCTTCTCTACGAAGATGTAGGACCAGAGGATTAGGGCCAAACAAAGCGCATGAAATTGGGTATTCAAAAGGGCCGTAATGGATGTATTCAACACGATCCAGGTGATGGCAATACGCTTATTTTCCACTAGGGGAAGATGCCATAACGACACAAAAAGGACTAGCGAATTCAATACATTCCATAAAATTAGACTAGGCCCATCACTTAAAAAAGAAAATGGGGCCATCAAAATGGCGAAAATAGGGCCGTATAAAAAGAGATCAAAGTACTCTTTAGGATATTCCAAATACAAGGGCATCCGATGTATAAAATGGCCAAAGCTTGCCTTGAAAATCTGGAAATTATTGTAATGAGAACTTACTGCGCTTAAAAGAAACTGCTTAGCACCTGTGACTAAACCTGCTAAAGCCCAAATGACCAGTAAGGTGGATTTCTTATTCATAACTTTTTACCATTTTTGCCATCGTTGTAAACTCTCCCTCCCCTTTCATCTGCTGCAAAAAAGAGCGCAATTTATCTCTCAAAGGTCCATTATGCCCTCTTTTCACATGTGCAGGCAAGGGATATTTACTTAAATCAGCAAACTCCCACGGGTGAAAATAGATGTTCAAAAAGCCTTGTTTGCGCAAGGTTCGTTTCGCTAAAATAGCATAAATCCACAGCGGAAAGTTCTTAAATGCCAGCCAAAAAAGTGGAATACGTAGCCAGGGACTCACCGATGCAGGCACATTCAATAAGCCTTTTTCAAAAAAGGGTTTCGTCGGTTTGTCTCGATGATCATAGCGCCCCGGTATCCAGGTGGGGTTCAAGGAGGAATGGTAAGTATAACCAGCCTTCAAAATCTCGTTCTCCTCCACATATTGCATTCGCGCCATTCGGAAGCCTTTCACTTGTTTTCCGCTCAATTTTTCCAATAAATCTTTGGAGTTTTTAAGGTCTGTAGACGCATCAAAATGCCCGTGAAAATATCCGTGAGAAGCTAATTCGTGCATTGGATTCAGCGACTTTATCCAATCTGGATTATTGTCAGCATAAACACCCGTACAGAAAATAGTTACGGGTACTCCGGCCTCTTCTACAATCTGCATAAAATGCGCTACACCTTCTTTGGAAATGGCCAGCTGCTCCTCTAAAGGAATCGAAAAACCGTATTCCAAGGGAATATCGCACTCTTCCACATCTATCGTGATCAGAATCGGCTTCATTTTTCGCGGCTAAATAAGATGGTGGCAAAATTTATTAACTCAGTCATAATCGTTTTAGCCCGCATCGTCGAAAACACAATTCCTTCTCTTGCTTGAACATAAATCCAATGAATCCGAATAGTCGGATTTTTAGAGGCCAAAACCAAAAATTCCATATCAAAAAGAAAGGCAGAAATTCGAGTTTTCAAGAAGACTTCCTTTCCCTTTTGATTAAATCCCTTCAAACCAGATTGCGTGTCCTTCACTTTCAATTGAGGGAAAAAGAGATAATTCATCACCTTAAGTGATAAAGAAAATATCTTTCGACCAATGGGTAATTGATCATAATATTGTTCATCGCGTACTCCTACAACTACATCAGCGGCATCCGAAGAAAGAAGACGAAACATCTCTACCGCATTTTCTATTAAATAAGGATAGTCCGCATCTGTATAAATGACCCATTTGCCGGTGGTTAGGCGAACGGCATCTCGCAATGCACCACCTTTTCCCTGATTTACGGGTGAATCGATGTAGGTAAATCCAGCTATTTTTTCAGACAACAAGTGTATATCTGCTGTGCGAATCCCCGATTTACTCCCATCATTCACTACATACATATGAATGGTTGTCTCCGCCGGAATTGCGTCCTTAAATAAAGTATAATACTGCAGTAATTCCTCCGCCCAGCCCGTATGGGGGTTGTAAATGGGATGTACAAGATTTAAATCTGCAGGTGCGATAGGAAAGTATTTTTACAATATTACGAAATTTAGCCCTTGAGGATCCTAAAAAAAAGCAGATATTTACGCTATGACTCGGATTATCCCACCGTATTTAAAGCCAGGCGACGAAGTCGCGATTTTGTCACCAGCTTCTTTTCCTCCCACAGAAAATTGGAAACAGGGTGTTCAGGTGTTAGAAAGCTGGGGACTCCGCGTACGAAATGCGCCTAATTACTTGTCTCGTCATTTTGGCTTAGGTGGCACGGACGCGGAACGTTTATCCGATTTACAGCAAATGCTCGACGATCCCTCGATTAAGGCCATATTTCCGATACGGGGTGGATATGGGTCCTCCCGTTTATTGGATTCTTTGGATTTTTCGGGGTTTATTTCGAGTCCCAAATGGATCGTTGGTTTCTCGGACATCACCGCCCTTTTGTGTGAGGTAGACCGATTAGGCTTTGCCAGTATACATGGGCCTATGCCACATAATTTTTGCCAAAAAGGAGGAGAATCTGCCTTGCAAAACTTGTATACCGCGCTCTTTGAAGGTGTGGTTTCGCTTTCCTCCGCACCGCATCATTTGAACCGCTTAGGTGAGGCCTCCGCGGAGATGATTGGCGGAAACTTATCACTTTTATGCCATTTAATAGGCTCCCGCACATTTAGATCAACGGAAGGCAAAATCTTATTTATTGAAGAAGTGGGTGAACGATTATACCATGTGGATCGGATGCTTTTGCAATTAAAAAGGGCAGGCTTATTCCAAAACCTTGCCGGCCTAATCGTAGGTGGATTTACCGATTGCAACGAAGCGAGTTTGACCATTGGAAAAACGGCTTATGAATTAGTCGCAGAACATACCTCGGGAACTTCTTATCCGATTGCTTTCGATTTTCCAGCGGGGCATATTTCCAATAACCAGCCTTTAGTTTTTGGGGAAAAAACCAAGTTGTTGATAAATTCTGAAGGTACTCAGTTAACTGATATTTAATCCCATTCTTTCGTCCTAACATTGTGTCTTAAACGACCACTAATGTTAGCGAAAACTTTTGGCAGTGCCCTAGTGGGCATACATGCCTCCATTATCACAATTGAAACCCACGTAGGACAAGGATCCAAATGTTATCTGGTGGGTCTTCCCGATTCCACCATTAAAGAATCCATTCAGCGTGTTGAATCTGCCATCAAGCAAATCGGTTATTTTTTTCCTCGCCGCAAAGTAGTGATCAACTTAGCCCCTGCGGATATTCGCAAAGAAGGCTCCGGCTACGACCTCCCCATTGCCTTAGGCTTATTGCAAGCGTCTGAACAAACCAAAATGAGTGGACTGTCTGACTATTTAATTATGGGAGAACTTTCCTTAACGGGCGAAATTCGTCCCATCAAAGGCGCTTTATCAATGGCAATTGAGGCCAAAAAACAAGGCATCAAATCCCTGATTTTACCCCACGATAATGCAACAGAGGCTGCCTTAATCGATGGTCTAGACATTTATGGTATGGTCAATTTACGCGATACGATTCGATTCTTGCATGGAAGAAAACAAGCCCCCGTGAAACCGCCTCGCACTTTGCAAGCTAACATCCAGTACGAAGACGATTTCTCCCAAATCAAAGGCCAAGAAAAAGCCAAAAGAGCGATTGAAATTGCCGTGGCAGGAGGGCACAACCTAATCTTGGTGGGCCCTCCCGGTTCAGGTAAAACAATGATGGCAAAACGTATCCCATCCATCATGCCTCCGATGAACCTCAGCGAGATCATCGAAACAACCCAAATTCACTCCATCGTGGGAAAGTTAAGTTCTGAAAATCCACTGATCACCGAAAGACCATTTCGTGCCCTGCACCACAGTATATCTGCTCCAGCATTAATAGGTGGGCGGACGAATCCGCAACCTGGAGAAATTTCCCTCGCTCACCAAGGAGTATTATTCCTTGATGAACTCCCGGAATTTCAACGACATGTATTAGAGCTTTTGCGGCAGCCATTGGAAGAACGAAAAGTTCCCATCTCGCGCGCACACGGAACGGTGGAATTCCCGGCAAATTTTCTATTGATCTCCGCCATGAACCCCTGCCCTTGTGGTTACTTTCACCACCCAGATAAACCGTGCACCTGTAAACCTTTTCAAGTAGATCGCTACCTACATCGCATTTCAGGGCCCTTATTAGATCGAATCGATATGCACCTGGAAGTATTTCCCTTAAAATACACCGAAATGTTTAATGAGAAGGCAAGTGAAACAAGTGCTGTTATCCGAGAACGGATAATTAAGGCGAGGAATACGCAAAAGCATCGCTTTGTTAATTTGGCGAAAATTCAAACGAATGCCGAGATGAATTCAGAGCAAGTCAAACAAGTCTGTGTGCTTGATACCTTTTCATCCACTCTTCTTCAAACTGCCTTAGAAAAACTGCAATTGTCCGCGCGGGCTCATGATCGAATTTTAAAAATGGCGAGAACCATCGCAGACCTAGCCTATTCTTCGACAATACAGGCGAAACATGTAGCTGAGGCCATCACCTACCGAAATTTAGATCGTGAAAATTGGTCCGGCTAATTGCGTTTTTCTTCGAAAAGGCCTACATTTAAAGTGATAATTCAAAATTACCTATGAGAAAATTGACCCTTGGGATTTTAGCACTGTCAGTGACCCTTTTTGCTAGTTCATTTACTCCTGTGGAAGGAGAGGAAGAATGGAAAGAAGTTTTCAAAAAAATTAAAGAGGAAGTAGAGCTGAACTCGAAAGCATATAGCACTTTGGGAGATGCATGCAAGACTATAGGACATAGATTAACCGGAAGTGAAAAGGGGAAAAAAGCGGAAGAATATGCCTTTCGTCTACTTAAAGAATACGGTTTCAAGGATACAAAGTTTCAAGGATTTCAAGTTGAAGCTTGGGCTCGAGATACAGTCACTTTATCCATCGCCCCTCCTAAATCAGATGATTTCAGAGAAGTACCCGTGGTATCTTTGGCGATGACACCCGTTGATGCAAACATCCAAGGAACGATAGTAGATCTAGGCAATGGTCTAGATGCCGATTACACGGGTAAAGACGTAAAAGGAAAAGTGGTGTTAGCGAACATCGGCCTTTTAGAAGCTGCAGCTGGAACTAAAAATTTACACCGCTCAGAAAAGACGGCTTTAGCCATTCAGCACGGCGCCATCGGGGTCATATTCGTAAACACCGTCAAAGGCCAAGTATTATTAACCGGTACAGCTTCAGTTACGGGTAATTTAATCTCCATTCCTGCCGTATGTATTTCATTGGAGAATGGAACGGAGATTAGAAGTTGGATGAAAGATCAACCCGGTCTTTTAAGTTTGATTGAAATGCACAATGTCAGCAAACCGATTAAGGCTCGTAACGTAGTTGCAACACTAAAAGGAACGAGTACGAAATTAAGAAACGAGAAAATTATCATTGGAGGTCACCTAGATTCTTGGGATCTGGCGACAGGGGCTATCGATAATGGCATTGGATCATTCTCCGTTTTAGATGTAGCTAGAACCTTTAAGGCCCTCGGATTAAGCAGTAAACGTACCATTGAATTCGTTGCCTTTATGGGAGAAGAGGAAGGATTATTAGGTTCTAAGGCATATGTGGAGCGCGCTAAAAAACTAGGAGAACTGGATGAAATCGTATATATGATTAATCTAGATATGACCAATAATGTCCGTGGTTTCAATGGCGGTGGTCGTGATGAAATGATGCCAATTTTGAAATCTATTGGAGATCAAATCAAGGCGATCGATGGAGCTTTTGGCAATCAATTAGTGAATGCTCCAGGATTGCATTCCGACAACCAGACTTTCCTAATGGAAGGCATTCCAGCGGCCGATCCGATGGGAAGTTTAACTCGAAGTGTATTAGATTGCTACCATGCAAATTGTGATGATTTCAGCTTGGTGAATAAAAAAGAGATGGAGATGACGGTGAAATATACTTCGATGCTTTTATATGCACTAGGCAATCTAGAACAAATTCCCGCCAAGAAATTAGACTTTTATTCCACAAAAGAATTCTTCATCAAGCACAACCTTCGCCATGAACTAGAATTAGGCAACGAATGGCGCTGGGGGAACTAACATATTAGCAGAATTCTATTATTTTTACGTCTTAGAAAATTTGAATTGACCTATGAGTAGCCAAAATCCTTCCTTTTTTAACCATCAAATCGAAGTAGTACCTGAAACATCTTTCAAATCGATCATCAAAGTGATCGGAATTGGTGGTGGCGGATCCAATGCGGTAAAGCATATGGACAACCTAAAGATAAAGGGTGCCGATTTGATTATTTGCAACACGGATTCTCAGGCTTTGGCTTCGAATTCAGTACGCACGAAGATCAAATTAGGCGAACAAGGTTTGGGGGCTGGTACAGATCCAGAGGTAGGAAAGCAGGCTGCTGTAGAAAGTCAAGAGAAGATCAAAGCGGTTCTTTCGAACGAGACGAAAATGGTTTTCATTACCGCAGGTATGGGTGGTGGAACGGGAACGGGGGCCGCGCCTGTCGTAGCGGAGATCGCTAGAGACCGAGATTTATTAACGGTGGCGGTAGTTTCATTCCCGTATAATTGGGAAGGAAAAGAGAAAATTCAATATGCAAGAGACGGGATTGAAGAACTAAAATCGTATTGTGATACGGTTTTGGTGATTATGAACGATAAAATATCAGAACACTACAAGGATCTAGCCGTAAAACATGCTTTTGCGAAAGCAGATGACGTGTTAGCGAAAGCGGTAAAATCCGTTGTGGACGTAATTGCGAAGCCAGGTGATATCAACACGGACTTTATGGACGTGAAAAAGGTGTTAACCAATGCCGGCCAAGCAATGATGAGTTCAGCTTTAGGTAAGGGTGAAGAAAGAGCGAAGGCAGCTATTGTCGAGGCTTTGAACTCTCCTCTATTAAACTCTCAAGAGATAAAAGGGGCTAAACGCATATTAGTGACGGTATCTACAAGCAGCGAAAAGGATTTGTTGATTTGGGAAAAAGATGCAATCATCGAATACCTAAATGAACGAATCGATGCGCAAGCGGATATGGTGAAATTCGGATTCTCCACGGATGAAGAATTAGGAGACGATTTATATTTAACGGTCATTGCGGCTGGCTTCGAACAAGATTCAAGTGGAATGGATGGTGGAATGCGTAAAGTGGTGAAAAAAGCTTCACCTGTATTCTTGAATCCAGGTGATAGTGTTGAACTAGATGGCGAAATAGACTCCTTTACACCAGCATCCGCAGATTCAGAAGAAGCACGTTTCGCTTTGATGATTGAGAAATTTAAAAACGGAAGCGTTTCTGAATCCGAATTTAAAATCCCCACTTTTAAGCGTACAGAAGTAGGATTGTTTGACATCTCCACTATGCCAGAAAAGGCATGGCAAACGACAGATTTATTCGCTGAATAAGTCTTGAATTTTAAGGATAGCCGCTCGAATGATTTCTTCGCTCGAGTAGGCGACCTCGAATTCCGAGATCTCAGAAACCCCACCCATTGATATTCCCGGGCGCCTATATTCCATGTGTGAATTTCGTGTAGTTCGTGCACTGAGGTGAATCGCATCCACCCCAATTTGAACAAATTCTAAACAATTCATTGGATTCACGCCACTACCGGCCATAATTTGAATTCTCCCTTTAGAGGCTGCCACTAATGCTGCTAGATTCTCTATTCCATCCAAGGCTTTATTTTTTCCTCCAGAGGATAAAATGCGATTAAATCCGATGCCAATCAATTCCTGCATCACTTGAATCGGATCTCGAGACACGTCGATCGCTCGGTGGCAGGTCAGCTGCCTGTCTCCTGCTATTTCCCGAAACTCCTGCATAAATTCGACATCCAAATCTCCATTTGGTTTCAATGCCCCTACCACGATTCCGTGCACCCCTTGTGCAATTAATGAACGAGCCTCAGCCAGCATTGTTTGCTTTTCGGAGCCGTCGTATACAAAATCTCCCCCTCGTGGGCGAACCATCGCATGAATCTCTAAAGTAGTCATGCGTAGCGCTTGTTCCACTAACCCAGCACTCGGTGTAGTTCCACCTTCCCAAGGAGAGGCACAAAGCTCAACACGTTGCGCACCAGCTCGATCTGCTGCAAGACAAGAGAATAATGAATAAGCACAGACTTCAATTGAAACGGGTATTGATGGAGGCATAATTAGGGGCTTAAATCAAGGTTTTGATAATTAATGAAAATTTAAAAAATAAATCTTTCATAAATACATTTTTATTTTACTTTTGCACTTAGGAAGGGTTTACATTTCACAAAAACCTCCATGTATTTTAGAAATAAAAATTAGCTATAAATTATGTATTGGACACTAGAACTTGCCTCCTATTTAGAAGATGCGCCATGGCCAGCTTCAAAAGATGAATTAATTGACTTCGCAATCCGTACAGGATCTCCTTTGGAAGTAGTAGAAAACTTACAGGAATTAGAGGATGATGGTCAACCATTCGAAAGTATTGAAGAGATTTGGCCGGATTATCCGACAAAAGACGACTTCTTCTTTAACGAGGACGAATATTAGAATTAAGAGGCGAAAGCCTCTTTTTTTGTAGCCTGCAGTTTTTTCGCTAAGGATTCATCCCTTAAGGAAATACCCCACCGACGTGCTAAAACGTCCTCCCATTTCTCCGCCATTTCGTGCTTCTTTAAGTACTCCAACTCCCCAGTAAGATAAGGTTCTCCTGGCAGTAAGCGATCCGCTCCATAAGTATAGACTTCGCCTGCCGCAGGCCCATAAAGCTCATTTAGATGTGCAACTATATCATCTGGTACACCTAAAGGCAACTCCACTGAAGCGACAGGAACAAGTGAATGGTCTTTCGTCAGGCAGGCCTTAACTGAACTATGCAAAACTTCCTTTTCCAATACATCCAATGTATCGGAGGCCATTATGCGATAAGTTGTCCACTTGCCGCCCATGATACTAACTAATTTAGAACGGCCATCCACTTCGACCTCGTGATCACGCACTAGGGATTTAGTATCGGTATTCATCGCTGAATCGAGTTGGACTTGTAAGAGGGGTCTTTGACCTACAAATGTGGCACTGATGTCCGCCAAAGATGCCTTCTTGGCTGAATAGCGATTGAAATAAGAGATTAAGTACTCCTTTTCTACCTCCGATATAACTGGATTATCCGAAAGAATATCGGGGTCATCCGTCGTCCCTACAAGCACTGAACCGCGCCAAGGAATCACAAAAATTACCCGGCCGTCATCCGTTTTGGGAATCAATAAGGCGGTATCTCCTTGCCAAAATTCTGTAGGCAAAACGATGTGGGCCCCACGGCTGACTTTCATTCGAGGTTTCAAGCGCGGATTAGCTAGTACTCTAACGGAGTCCGTAAAGGGGCCTGTTGCATTGACCACTGCTTTTACTGCAATCGT
>CANLVU010000011.1 GCA_947494535.1 Cytophagaceae bacterium | reverse complement strand
TTTGCACGGAATTAACCGACGAAGCAAAGTCAGGCATATTCACCCAGAAGGTACCTTGTGATTCGGAGTCATTAATCGGAATACCATTCACGGTCACATTCACACGGGTCGCATCTGATCCACGAATACGAATTCCGGTATAACCAATACCCGCACCCGCGTCAGAAGTGGTGACAACTGAAG
Source organism: Cytophagaceae bacterium (assembly GCA_947494535.1). Classification (GTDB taxonomy): domain Bacteria; phylum Bacteroidota; class Bacteroidia; order Cytophagales; family Spirosomataceae; genus Aquirufa. The sequence continues at coordinate 33,394 of CANLVU010000011.1, read as the reverse complement.
GCGTAAAGTTGAGTAATTGAGGCATATCCTGACCTAAATTACTTTTACCTAATTCCGCCGCTGACAAATTCGAATAGGCCATCGCCGAATTTTCATCCGCCCTCGTTGCGCGAACCACGATCTCATCTTGTAAGAAATTGGATTTTTTCAGCGCGATTTGACTGGCTCTATAAGCGGAAATTTCTACAGGCTCATAGCCCACAAATCTCACCGTAAGGATTGCGTCTTTAGAGACGGTTAGATGGAATTGACCTTTCGCATCCGTTACGTTTCCTTTCTGACTTCCTTTTACGGATACAGAAGCGCCCCATAAAGGAGCTTTGGTTTCCAGATCGAAAACAGTTCCCTGTACTTTTTGTGCAAATACACTTTGCACACACAAAATAAGCGTAAAAATAAGCGTTGTTGCCTTTTTCATTTTTTTGAAATTTTAGCAACAGGTAAAGGAGCCAAATCCTGTTATGATTTAACTTTTAACCCTTACATTGATGATTTTTTCTGAGTTTTCAGTGTTAAAAACTCGACAAAATCCCTTCGACGGCACTACCCGCATCAGGTTCAATGGGTATAATCTCAGCCTTTTTTAGAGGCACCCCTTTTTGTAGATGCACAAAGATACAAAATTTCCTACCTTTGCAAGCCCTACGTAAATTTTGTGGGGAATTTTTGCACGTATGATCGTCAAAGAATTTCTAAGTATCTACCAGAGCGACGGAATTGTCCAAAGCATTTCTGACAAAATAACTACGTCCAAACCGGGCGAATCCCTCCACCTAAAAAGCCTCTGCGGCTCCCTCGACACCGTTTTAATGTCTGCCCTTTTAAAGGAGCAACAGCCCTTTCTGATTATTTGCGAGGAAAAAGAAGAAGCACAATACGTCTATAATGACCTGCAAGCCTTGGTGGGCGAAACGGCTGTCACCTTATTTCCGATGTCCCATAAGAAACCCTATGAATGGGAGGAAGTAGACAACGCGAACGTATTGTTAAGGGCGGAAGTGCTGAACATATTAAGTAATTATTCGGGCCAAAGCCTCGCCATCGTCACCTACCCGGCGGCAATGACCGAGAAAGTGATTAACCGAAAGTCTTTGGTCAAAAACACCCTATCCATCCGGATAGGAGATAAAATAGATCGTAATTTTGTCGCCGAAACGCTGAATGAATACGATTTCGAGCGAACCGATTTCGTCTATGAAGCAGGCCAGTATTCGGTGCGCGGAGGAATTTTGGACGTATTCTCCTATGCGGCGGAATACCCGTATCGCATCGATTTCTTTGGCGACGAAGTAGAAAGCATTCGTACTTTCCACCCAGAAACCCAACTTTCTATTCAATCCGTTTCTGCCATGCACCTCATTCCCGATGTGCAGACCAAACTGATCCAAGAGACGCGGGAATCCTTCTTTACCTTTTTGCCTGAAAATACGAAGATCTGGATTAAAGACCTGAGCATCTTGAGCGATGTATTAACGGAGAATTTTGAAAAAGGAACGATGGTCTATGAGGTCAATTCGTCCTCTGACATCAATCTATTAAATAAACCTGAGGAACGGTGGGAAACGGCAAAGACGATTAAAAAATCGCTTCAAGGCTTCCCATGTATCGAATTTGGCAAAAGATCTCATCTGAAAAATGCAGAAACAATCGTATTCCCCTCGAAGAATCCAGGCGCTTTTCAAAAAGATTTCGAACGTCTAGCCACCACTTTACTAGACAACCAAACCCACGGTTTTCACAACATCATCAGTTCAGAATCCCCACGGCAATTAGAGCGCCTCGAGGTGATTTTTAACGAAATTAATACGAGTATTCAATTCAAACCTTTGCAAATCTCCTTGCGTGAGGGCTTCGTAGACGAACAAACCAAGGTAGCTTTTTACCCGGATCACCAGCTGTTTGAGCGCTACCACCGCTACAAGGAAAAGAACAAATTCTCCAAGAACAAGGCCTTAACCTTAAAGGAACTTCGGTCATTGCAAGTGGGTGATTTCGTCACGCACATCGATTATGGTATCGGACGTTTTGCGGGTTTAAATTTAGTGGAAACGGCAAACGGCGAGCAGGAAGTAATCCGCTTGATTTACCGCGATGACGATGTTTTATCCGTTTCGATTCATTCACTTCATAAAATCTCGAAATATTCCGGCAAAGAAGGAGCCCCTCCTTCGATGTCAAAACTAGGTTCTCCCGACTGGGACAACAAGAAATCGCGTGTCAAGAAGCAGGTAAAGGATATCGCCAAAGAGCTCATATCCCTCTATGCCAAGCGCAAGAATGCGCCCGGCTTTTCCTTCTCGCCAGATACCTATTTACAAGCAGAACTGGAATCTTCCTTCCTATATGAAGACACACCAGATCAGGCGAAGGCTACTGTTGATGTGAAAATGGATATGGAAAAACCGCACCCAATGGACCGCCTTGTCTGTGGGGATGTGGGTTTTGGGAAGACAGAAATCGCCATTCGTGCTGCCTTCAAGGCCGTGGCAGATTCCAAACAAGTAGCTGTTCTCGTTCCCACGACGGTTTTAGCGATGCAGCATTACCGCACCTTCCACGATCGTCTAGCCGCATTCCCCTGCAAAGTGGAATACATCAATCGCTTCAAATCGACCAAGCAAATCAACGAAACCTTAGCCCGAGTTGCGAGTGGACAAACCGATATTTTGATTGGAACACACCGATTAGTAAATAAGGATGTGCAATTCAAGCAACTGGGATTGATGATCATCGACGAAGAACAAAAATTCGGCGTGAAAGTAAAGGACCGTCTGAAAGAGATGCGCGTGGATGTGGATGTGTTGACCTTAACCGCCACTCCTATCCCCAGAACACTCCATTTCTCTTTAATGGGGGCCCGCGATTTAAGTATTATTGCGACGCCACCACCAAACCGCCAGCCGGTTGAAACCAAATTGATTGTATTATCGGATGAAATCTTGCGGGATGGGGTTCGGGAAGAAATAAGTCGTGGAGGTCAAGTTTTCGTGGTATACAACCGTATAGGCGAATTAGAAAGTATCGCAAACCGTATTTTACGTCTAGTACCAGACGCTAAAATCGCTGTTGCCCACGGTCAAATGGAAGGCGACCAGCTCGAAAAAATCATGATGGGCTTCATCGAAGGCCATTACGATGTGCTTGTAGCCACAAACATCATCGAATCTGGACTGGATATCCCGAATGCGAATACCATTTTCATTTTAAATGCCAATAATTTTGGGCTTTCAGACTTGCACCAAATGCGCGGTCGCGTAGGCCGCTCGAACAAAAAGGCTTACTGTTATCTGGTTACCCCTTCTTTAGCTAATTTAACCAGCGATGCGCGCAAGCGTTTGAGCGCGTTAGAGGAGTTCTCGGATTTAGGTGACGGAATCAAAGTGGCCATGCGCGACTTGGATATTCGCGGTGCCGGAAACCTGTTAGGTGCGGAGCAAAGTGGCTTTATCAATGATTTGGGATACGATATGTACCATAAAATACTCGATGAGGCAGTTCAGGAATTGAAGGAAAACGAGTTTAGGAAACTATTCGAAGTCGATCTTGAACAAGTGGCAGAAAGCTTGAAAGTAGACTGCACCATTGAGACAGATTTACGCGTGTTGATTCCAGAAGAATATGTCCAAAGCATTTCAGAACGTCTCGCCCTCTACACCCGTTTAGACGAAATCGAAGACGAGGAAACGCTGGCTACCTTCATGAAAGAAATTAAGGACCGTTTCGGCGATTTGCCAAATGAGGTCAATGATATGATTGAATTAGTGAAGTGTCGTTGGAAGGCTCAGGTTTTGGGAATCGAAAAAATACTCTTGAAAAACAATAATCTGAAGTTTCATTTCGTTTCATCAGAGTCTGCTCGACCACTTGATCAAAGCCTGGTTATTAAAGTGATTTCGTTCGTAAATAACAAAAAGGGACTTTGTCAGTTAAGAGAAAAAGCAGGAAAAATGATCTTGCAAATCGATAAGGTGAGTAGTATTAAAGAATTAAATACTATTTTAGTGGATATTTTGGGGTAATTAATACCTTTGTAAATTAATTCGATAGTAAAAGGAATATAAATGCGTACTCAATTTAGACTAATAGCTTTCATTTCTCTTGCCATCGGAGCCTTGAGCTCTTGTAGCAATTTGAAGAAAAACGAGAAGCCCAATAGCTTATCTCCTGGGAAAACTTCCAGCATTTCAGGTGTAGATTATAACAAGAAAGGCGGATTCCAAACTATTTCAAAGTTTTCCGGCGACATGGTAGGCCCTAATCTTGTCTTTATAGAAGGGGGACGATTCACCATGGGAGCGACTGACGAAGATGTATTAGGTAAACACGATAATTACCAACGTACAGTCACTATTCAGTCCTTTTACATTGACGAAACAGAGATGGCGAATATTCACTATTTAGAATATTTAAACGCTGTTCAAAAAGATTCAACACAAGAATTCTACGAATCAGCTCTTCCCGATACGTCCGTTTGGTTAAATCAATTAGCTTTCAACGACCCGTATGAGAAACAATATCTAAGACACCCAGGTTTTAGATTATATCCAGTAGTAGGGGTATCCTGGAAACAAGCGAATGATTTCTGTCTGTGGAGAACAACAGCTGTCAATAATCAGATCAATAATATCCAAAAAACGGACAAAGGCAAAAAACCTAAAAAAGGTAAAAAAGAGTTAGATGTAGCCTCTGGTAGATTACTTCCTGCCTTCCGTTTGCCTACCGAGGCAGAATGGGAATATGCAGCGAAAGCCATGATCGGAACGCAACAAGAGGATGAAAATCAAAGTAATCAACGTATTTATCCATGGGATGGCCCATCGATGCGTCAGCCAATTGGAAAAACTAGAGGTATGATGATGGCTAATTTCAAAAGAGGACGAGGTGACTATGTAGGTTTAGCTGGAAGAAACAATGATGGTGCTATTATCACGGCAGAAATTTACAGCTATTCCCCTAATGATTTTGGTCTTTACCAAATGGCTGGAAATGTAAATGAGTGGGTTGCGGACCTTTACCGCCCCTTATCCTACCAGGACTTCAACGACTTAAATCCAGTTCGTTTAACTGACGACCTTGACGAGGCTAAAATGTACGATAAGAAAAATAATCAGTCCTTAATTGATAATAAGATTCGTGTATATAAAGGAGGCTCCTGGGCAGACCTACCTTTTTGGTTAGCACCAGGAACACGTCGTTTCTTAGATGAGGATTCAGCTACTTCGACGATCGGATTCCGTTGTGCCATGATTGCGACAGGCGCAAAAAGAAAATAAGACATTCATTTTAAAGCAGCCAGCGCTAGGAAAGACAATTTCCCCGTGCTGGCTGCTTTTATTTTAGCACCTGCCGCTAAAAAAGTCGCGCCGGTCGTTAGTGTATCATCTACCAGTAGTATTCGCTTCCCATCCAGCTCCTCTGGTCTCATGATCTCAAAAACCTCCTCTAAACTAGCGTAACGCTCCGCTCGATTTAATCCGATTAAGGACGCAACTTGCTTTGTACGCAATAAATGTGATTCTGAAAATGGAATTCCAGACTCGCTTGCCATCCCTTTCGCAATACAAGCCGCCTGGTTATAACCCCGCTCTTTCAGACGCGATGGATGTAAGGGCATGGGTATAATAACATCATAATCTTCCCCCGAAAAAGACCTTCCCACACAAGCTCCCAAATATTCCCCTAATTCCTGCTGCCCCTTGTATTTTACCTGGTGCAGTAAATGTTGGACCTTGCCACCCTCAGCAAACAAAAAATAAGCATGCACCCGATCATATTCAATCAAGCCATCCAGCTTGTGTGAGATCCAATTAGGCTGTTCTAGGAATAATCCGGGGCTGGGAAGTTCGAATCGACAGCGAGTGCAAATCCAATTTTCAGACCTAATTAGGACTTGATCGCAGGCAAAACAACATTTGGGATAAAGTAATTGTAAAAAGCGGTGAATCATTTCGAAAAAACTTTTGTATTTAACTAAGTTTCAGTAATTTTGCACCCCTAAACAAGTACTCAAACAAGAATATTGTCCAAGTACTTTATAATTAACAAACGATTCACAAACGGATTAAAAAAATCATTTCATAATTAACCTTTTAAAATGGCACGCGATTTAAAATTCACTAGAAACATCGGTATTGCTGCGCACATTGATGCGGGTAAAACCACCACTACGGAACGTATCCTGTATTATGCAGGGGTTTCCCACAAAATTGGTGAGGTACACGATGGTGCGGCAACAATGGACTGGATGGAGCAAGAGCAAGAGCGTGGTATCACGATCACTTCGGCTGCAACAACAGTAGGTTGGAAATACCGCGATCAAGATTACCACATCAACATTATCGATACTCCAGGTCACGTTGACTTTACAGTAGAGGTAAACCGTTCATTACGTGTATTAGATGGTCTAGTATTTTTATTCTCTGCCGTAGATGGTGTGGAGCCTCAATCGGAAACGAACTGGCGCTTAGCAGATAACTACAACGTAGCACGTATTGGTTTCGTTAACAAAATGGACCGTTCAGGTGCTGATTTCTTAAACGTGTGTAAGCAAGTGAAAGAAATGTTAGGTAGCTACGCTGTGCCACTTCAATTGCCTATCGGTGCTGAAGAAGGATTCGAAGGTGTAGTTGACTTAGTTAACTTCCGTGGAATTATTTGGAACGAAGCAGATAAAGGAATGACATTCACTGAGGTGCCTATCCCAGATGATATGTTAGAAGAGGCGACAGAATACCGTGAGAAATTATTAGAAGCGGTTGCTGAGTTCGATGAGACGTTGATGGAGAAATACTTCGAAGATCCAGCTTCTATCACAGAAGACGAAATCTTAGCCGCTTTACGTGCTGCTACGATTTCGATGAAAATCGTTCCTATGCTTTGTGGTTCATCTTTCAAAAACAAAGGTGTTCAAACTATGTTGGATTACGTAATGGCCATCTTACCATCTCCGATGGACAAAGAAGGCGTAAAAGGTATTCACCCTGATACAGGTGCTGAAATCTTGCGTAAGCCAAGTGAGACTGAGCCTTTCGCGGCTTTGGCCTTTAAAATTGCAACGGATCCTTACGTAGGTCGTTTATGTTTCATCCGTGCGTATTCAGGTGGATTGGATTCAGGTTCTTATGTATTGAACAACCGTTCAGGAAATAAGGAGCGTATCTCTCGTATCTTCCAAATGCACGCGAACAAGCAAAACGCCATCGACCGTTTAGGTGCTGGTGATATTGGTGCGGTTGTAGGTTTCAAAGACATTAAGACAGGGGATACCCTTTCTGATGAGAAACACCCAATCATCTTAGAAGCAATGGACTTCCCAGAGCCAGTTATCGGATATGCCATCGAGCCTAAGAAAGCGGCTGATGCAGATAACTTCTCTAAAGCGATCACTAAATTGATCGAAGAAGATCCTACGTTACAAGTAGAATCAAACGAAGAGACTGGTCAAACGATCATCAAGGGTATGGGTGAGCTTCACTTAGAGATCATCATCGACCGTATGCGTCGTGAGTTCAAAGTAGAAGTGAATCAAGGTGCTCCTCAAGTAGCTTACAAAGAGTCTTTAACAAAGACAACTGAACACCGCGAGGTATACAAGAAACAATCAGGTGGTCGTGGTAAGTTTGCTGATATCGTATTTGAAATCGGACCAAGAGAAGATGACAAACCAGGTTTAGAGTTCGTTAACAACATCGTGGGTGGTGTAATTCCTCGTGAATTTATCCCTGCAGTTCAAAAAGGATTCGAAGAAGCAATGAAAAATGGTGCTTTGGCTGGATACCCAATGGATTCCATGAAAGTTCGTTTATTCCACGGATCTTTCCACGATGTCGATTCAGATTCATTATCATTTGAATTAGCAGCCCGTATGGGTTATAAAGAATCAGCGAAACAAGCGGGTGCGAAGTTAATGGAGCCTATCATGGCCGTTGACGTAGTTACTCCAGACGAATATACTGGACCTATCACAGGTGACTTAAACCGTCGTCGTGGTATCATGAAAGGTATGGATTCTCGTCAAGGCGCTGTAATCTTAAAGGCAGATGTGCCTCTTTCTGAATTATTCGGTTACGTAACAGATTTACGTACGATGTCTTCAGGACGTGCAACAGCGTCGTTAACGTTCTCTCACTACGAATTTGTTCCTCAAAATCTTGCTGAGGAAGTAGTTAAGAAAGCAAAAGGATTATAATATTCTTTATAGATACAGAAAAGCCCGAGCGATTTGTTCGGGCTTTTTTTATGCCAAAACCTCTCATCCTTCCCATGCTCAATTCATCCTCCCCCGCTATCTTTTGTCGAAAAAGAAGAATTGTTTCCTAGAATGGATGTATTTTTGAACTCATTAATTTGATTGCTATGACTAAAATTATCGAGACCTACTCTATTTCTAAGCGCTACGTTATGGGCGAAGAAGTGATCGACGCCTTAAAAGACGTAACCATCTCTGTCAACAAGGGAGAATATGTCGCTTTCATGGGTCCGTCAGGTTCTGGTAAATCAACCTTAATGAATATTGTAGGCTGCTTAGATACGCCTTCTACGGGTAAATATATCTTGAATGGACAAGATGTGTCGGAGATGTCAGAAAATGAATTAGCGGCGGTTAGAAATAAGGAAATTGGCTTTGTGTTCCAAACCTTCAATCTACTTCCACGACAATCGGCACTCGAAAACGTAGCCTTGCCTTTAATCTATGCAGGCTATTCTAAAAAAGAACGTACAGAGATCGCCATGAAAACCTTGAAAGGGGTCGGTCTAGATAACCGCGCCTTACACAAGCCGAACGAACTTTCAGGGGGCCAAAGACAGCGTGTGGCTGTAGCCCGCGCTCTTGTCAACGATCCTTCTATCCTATTAGCGGATGAGCCTACCGGTAATTTAGATACCAAAACCTCGTACGAGATCATGGACCTCTTCGATCAATTGCATAAAAAAGGCAATACCATCGTCATGGTTACCCACGAAGACGATATTGCCCAATATGCCCACCGAATCATTCGCTTACGTGATGGTGTCGTAGAATCTGACACCATCAACAAGAACGTTAGAAAGGTAGAAAAAATCTAAAACTTAATGCGATCCGTTCCGTAAGGTGCACGTTGTGCTCTACGTAACCAGGTATTGGCTTCCGCATCATTCACAAATTGTTCCTTCTTCGGATCCCATTGCAATTTGCGCGGTATTTTCATCGCCACGTGCGTAATCAAACAAACCGTGCAAGCGCGGTGCCCAATCTCAATAGGGGATATCGGTTCTTTTCTCGTCTCGATACACTCTAGCCAGTTACCGTGTTGGTCTGGAGAATTGTATAGATGAATCTCATTTTCTCCGATAACCGATTGCAATATCTTAGGATCAGAAGCATCTAATGCTTTCGCTCTCACCTTAGAGGTAGGGTCAGAAGACGTAACTGCGTAATCCCCACGAGAAACAAAAATCCATCCCTCTGTTCCTTCGTATCTGATTCCGTTTTGATATCCGCCAGAGGTATACATGGTTATTCCATTTGCGTATTCAGCCTTCGACATAAAGTCCCCATGTACATTCCATAATCCTGATTTAGGAAACTCAGCCACCGCCTCTACCGAGATCGGACCCGTGTATTCGGTATCCATACCCCAAGCAGCAGAGTCGTAATGGTGCTGACCCCAACCGGTTATCATACCTGCGCCAAATTGCTCCATACGCAACCACCCCGGACGATCATAGCCCTTTTGTGGATGCACAGCGATTTCCGTGTAAGCCATTTCTGGCGTTGAACCTAACCACATATCGAAATTAAATCCTTTAGGTACCGGCATGGCTGGCGCTGGAGGTCCCGATGGATCGCCTGGTAATCCGATTTTTACGGTGTGCAATTTACCGATGCGTCCGTTACGCACTAATTCAGCTGCAATTCTAAACTGAGAGTTAGAGCGCTGTTGTGTTCCTACTTGCAGAATGCGACCTGTTTTCTTAATGACATTGGCTAATTGGCGGCCTTCATGAATCGTAAGAGAGGTCGGTTTTTGCAAGTAAATATCTTTCCCTGCGAGGGCGGCTTCCATCGCTGGTTGTGCATGCCAAAAATCTGGCGTACTAATCATCACCGCATCAATGTCCTTATTCAAAAGCATCTCGCGGTAATCATCGTACATCTTTACATCGATGTAATTCGATTGACCCGTTTTCTTCGTATAATATTCTTCAACTAATTGCTTCGTCTCCTCGGTACGGTGGCGATCTAAATCACAAACGGCCATGATGCGTGCTTTCTCGTGCTTCCAAGTGCCTGGTAAGTCGTGGGTACGCGCGATGCGTCCACAGCCGATTTGGGCGATGTTGATTTTATTGCTTGGGGCATCTTTGCCGCCTAAAACGTTTGCTGGAACGATCGTAGGGAAACCGAATGTACCCACGGCGCCTAGTGCAAGATTATTGATGAATTTTCTCCTTTTCATGCTTTGATAGATATGTTTGTTGCATTTTTTTGTGCAATTAAAGCTAATTCAGTGGCCAAGAAACAGTGCGCTTGGGTCATCGCCGTCTCCGCCCTATTTAGGACATCATCCACAAGTAGTTCCCCGTGTGGCAGATTGACATCTTTGCAATCGATGTACAAGGTCTCTTTATTCGTGACCACATATAAATGGCTTCCCGTTCCATGCGGAGAGGCGATATCCGTATTTTTTCTCACTTCCATATAACCGTCTGTGCCTAGAATGGTCAGTCTGCCATCTCCCCAGGTATTTAAGCCATCAGGGGTAAACCAGTCCACTCGAATATAGCCAGAACCTTTATTGCTTCTGAGCATCAAATCTCCAAAATCCTGGAATTTAGGGTATTGTGGATGGTGGTGGTTCGCGATTTGGGAAGCAACCACTTCTCCTTGCGTCGATCCTGTAAAATGCAAGAATTGATCTACTTGATGAGAGGCAATATCCGTGATAATTCCTCCATAATATTTGGCATCAAAAAACCAGTCAGGACGGGAGTTTACACTCATTCTATGAGGCCCTGTTCCTAAGGTTTGCATGACCTTACCTATTTTTCCCGAAGCTACTAATTGACTCGCTAGTTCGGTTGCTTTATTTTCAAAACGCTCACTGAATGAGATCGAATAAATCTTTTTCGTTTCCTTCTGCACTTTACGAACATCAGCTAATTGTTCTAAACTAGTAATCCCCGGCTTATCTACCATGTAGTCTTTCCCATGCTGCATCACCCGGATTCCCAAAGGTGCCCGCTCGTTCGGTGTAATGGAGCTAAGCACTAATTTGATAGATGGGTCTTCCAATACCTCCGCCTCGCTCTTAACTAGCTTCGCTTGGGGGTAACGTTTCGCAAAATCTTTGATTAAATCGGGTTCCTTAGCATAGTAAGAGACGAACTCCCCGCCACCTCGAATAATCGAATTAGCCATGGAATAAATATGTCCATGATTGATTCCCACTACCCCAAATTTCAAACGGGTTGCTATTATTCGTTCCGGCTGTTTATATGCAAAAATTTTTGTGGCATCTTTTAAGGAAGAGGGTAAAAAGGCCATACCGCCTAGCATACTTGCACTGTGCAAGAATTCGCGGCGATTCGCAGCTGTTGATTTCATTTCAATAGGTTTAATTTATTTACAAAAGTAAAATTCTTGCTGAAATTACTGACTTATAGACATAAAAAAAGCTGCTCATTTCTGAACAGCTCTCTTTTATATAAAAAATTTCAAACCTATTTTTTCTTCTCTTTAACACGAGCCGCTTTTCCTTGCTTACCACGCATGTAGTATAAACGTGCACGACGCACTTTACCACGACGTAACACTTCAATTTTGTCAAGATTAGGGGACAAGATTGGGAAAATACGCTCAACACCGATACCGTTAGAAATCTTACGAACTGTGAAAGACTCACCAGCACCAGAATTTTTACGTTGGATTACTAAACCTTGGAAAACCTGAATACGTTCCTTGTTACCTTCACGAATCTTTACGTGTACGTTAACCGTATCACCAGCAGCGAATTCTGGATGTTCTCCTCTACGTGCTGCGTTTTCTTGCTCTACGAATTTAATTAATTCACTCATCTGAACTATCTATTTTGGATGATTATCAGCGCTTAGCGGCCCACTTGTGCATAAGATCGACTGATTCGGGTTGCAAAGATAGGAAAAATATTTCTTTCCAAAAACAATTGCCTAAATTTTACCCTTAATTGACTGAACAAAATCAACGATTTCAGCCTTAAGGTTAGTCGCTTGCCCAATTAACTTCACGAAAGCACTACCAATGATGGCTCCAGACGCATTCTTAGATGCTTTCACAAAGCTCTCGTGATCTGAGATCCCAAAGCCAATTAAACGAGGGTTCTTTAGATTCATGGATGCAATCCGGGAGAAATACACCTCTTGATCTGCAGAGATCCCTGTTTTTGCTCCCGTTGTACTCGCAGAGGAAACCATGTAAATGAATCCTTTGGAAACGGAATCGATGTGACGAATACGCTCATCGGTCGTTTGAGGAGTGATTAAAAAGATATTAAATAAGCCATGTGCTTCAAAAATAGCCTTGTATTCACGTTCGTATTCTGCCATCGGCAAATCCGGAAGAATTAATCCATCGATGCCTATCGCGGCACATTTGGCACAAAATGCCTCCACCCCATATTGTAAAACCGGATTGATATAGCCCATTAAAAGCACTGGAACGGTGATCGTTTGACGCAAATCTTTTAATTGTGTCAACAAATGCGCCACACTCATCCCTTGATCTAGTGACGCTTGATTTGATTGCTGAATGGTTTCCCCATCTGCAACTGGATCAGAATAGGGCATTCCAATTTCGATGATATCTACTCCCCCTTCTTGCAGAGCGGTTAAAACCGTCATCGTATCTTCGAAATGTGGATATCCCGCCGTGGTATAGACATTCAAAATAGGCTCGGTAGCCTCAGCGAAAAGGGCAGAAATTCGGTTCATCTTAGTCATTCAGTTTTAAACGGTTTTGGTAGGTAGCTAAATCCTTATCTCCTCTACCTGAAAGGTTTACCACTACAATCTCATTCGGTTTTGCTTGTAATTTTTCGAATACGGCCAAAGCATGCGCCGTCTCCAAAGCCGGAATAATACCTTCCAGCTGAGAGCATTCTACGGCTGCGACTAAAGCCTCCTCATCCGTGATACCATAAAATTTTCCACGACCTGATTCGAATAAATGCGCATGCATAGGCCCAATTCCTGGGTAATCTAATCCCGCCGAAATCGAATAGGGTTCGATCACCTGACCATCTTCTGTCTGCATTAACAAACTCTTACTTCCATGTAATACGCCTGATTTACCTAAGAAAGTCGTGGCGGCAGAATGACCCGAATTCACTCCTTTGCCTGCCGCCTCCGCGGCAATTAATGCCGTGCGGGGTTCGTCTAGAAAATGATAAAAAGCACCCGCTGCATTCGACCCACCGCCTACGCAAGCAATCACGTAATCGGGGTAATCTCTGCCTTCTTTTTCTTGTAATTGTGTACGTATTTCAGCTGAAATGATGGATTGAAAACGTGCCACCATGTCTGGATAAGGGTGTGGCCCCACCACAGAACCGATGATATAATGCGTATCAACCGGATGATTAATCCAGTGTCTCATCGCCTCATTTGTCGCATCTTTTAAGGTTTGTGAACCCGATTTTGCGGCCACCACTTGAGCGCCTAGCATCCGCATGCGCGCCACGTTCGGGGCTTGTCTTTCGATGTCGATGGCACCCATGTACACGATACATTCCATGCCCATTAAGGCACAAACCGTAGCTGTCGCCACGCCGTGTTGACCGGCACCCGTTTCTGCAACGATTTTATTTTTTCCCAAGCGCTTGGCTACCAGGATTTGGCCTACCGTATTATTCACTTTATGCGCCCCTGTGTGACACAAATCTTCGCGTTTTAAATAAATTTTCGCGTTGTATTTAGCAGACAAACGCTCCGCCTTAAATAACGGCGTAGGTCGACCCACAAAATCTTTTAACAAGGCATCGTACTCTGCCTGAAACACAGGGTCAGCTATGATATCTAAATAACGGGAACGTAATTCTTCCACATTCGGGTACAACATTTCGGGGATAAAAGCTCCTCCAAAATTTCCGTAATACCCCTGCTCATCTACTTGAAATGACATATCTATTGTTGTTTTACTAGTTCTTTTACCTTCTCGACATCCTTTACTCCAGGACTTAATTCGAGTTTACTATTAAAGTCCAAAGCGTACAAGCCCGGAAAATTCTTCACCTTCTGCACATCTTCCACTTGCAAACCTCCCGCCAAAAAATAGGGAATATCCAGGGTATAATGTGCTAAAAGTGACCAATCAAAATGTTCTCCTGTTCCTCCTACCTGCGCACCTTTCTTCGTGTCAAATAAATAGAAATCGGGCTTGTCTGACAGATCGAGATCTTTCGCTGAGCCTACACTAATCGCTTTGATTACTTGCAATCCGGCGGTTTGCAACGCCTCTATTTCTTTTTGAGATTCTTCTCCGTGCAATTGCACAAAAGAGAAACCTGCTTTTTTCGATAAGGCGACAATGTTGTCTGTTGTTTCATTGACAAACACCCCTACCGCCTTTGTTTTTGCTGGCAATGCTGGGATCACAAAATCAGACCCCACGTAGCGTGGTGATTTAGGTGACCAAATAAAGCCCATGAAGTCTGGCCCTTGAGCTGCTACTTCTTGGATATTTTTTGGTTCCCGCATGCCACATACTTTCCAGCGCATCATTCCTATCGTATAAATTCACTTAAGGCTTTCCCCGGATTATCGGTCTTCATGAAGCTTTCGCCTATCAAAAATCCTCGGTAACCATAGGTTTTCAATTCAGTAATAATCTCAGGTCCAGAAATGCAACTCTCGGAAACTTTGACGAATTGGGAGGGTATTTTGGATGCCAAAACCTTAGACGCCTCCACATTTTGCTCCGAGAAATTCTTCAAATTCCGGTTATTTACTCCTACCACGGAAATATAATCTCCCAGCGAAAGATCTAATTCTTCTTGATCATGCACCTCAAGCAAGGTTTCCATACCTAATGAACGCGCTAGGGTTCCTAATGTTTTGATTTCTGATGGACTTAAAGCCGCCGCAATTAATAGTACCACGTCTGCGCCCATCGACTTTGCTTCGATGATTTGGTATTCATCGATCATAAAGTCTTTGCGCAAAATAGGTGTATTCGGATTCGTGCGTCTAGCTAAATCAAAATCAGCATAAGTTCCGCCAAAGTAGACTTCATCCGTCAAGACCGACAAACAGGCAGCACCAGCCTCCACATAACCACGCGTCACCATATCCACTCCCAAGCGATCGTTGATGATGCCTTTTGAGGGAGATTTGCGCTTAAATTCAGCAATGACTCCCGTGGAAGCCGGCTGAATCAAAGACATCGACAAGGAATGACAAGCGCGCGCGAAAAAACCCTGTTTTTCGAGCTGAGCAGTCGTGGTGCGCGCTTTGCAAGCGGCAACTTCCTGTCTTTTGGTGGCTATGATTTGGTCTAATATGCTCATCTTAATCCATTATAAATTTCTTGAAGGCCTGGAAAGCGCGACCACTTTCTAGGGATTCCTTCGCTACCGCATACCCTTCTACTAAACTACCTGCCTTCCCTGCGACAAACAAACCAGCCCCTGCATTCGCTAAAACCGCTTGCGTCTGCGCAGGCGTGCCTTCGCGCTGCAAAATCTTGTACAGCATATTCGCTGATGCCTCCGCAGTAGAGCCACCAAACAATTCAGATTGCGCTACCACTTCGCAGCCAATATCCCCTGGATTGTAAATCGAAGCTCCATCAGAGGTGGTTAAACGGAAAGCAGAGGTTAAGGAAATTTCGTCATAGCCATCTTCCGCATAAACGATGCCGTATTGCTTGCCGGATCCTGCAAAAAATCCTTCATACAAAGCGAACGCTTCTGGCGAATAGACGCCGGATATTTGCTTGGTTACTTTGGCAGGATTCAATAAAGGCCCTAATAAATTAAAGAAGGTCTTCATCCCTAATTCCTTGCGGATGGGACCCACAAAGCGCATCGCCGGGTGGAAAAGTGGTGCGTGCAAGAAGCACATGCCCGACGTTTCCATCTTGCGTTTCAAAATCTTAGGATCATTATTGAATTTCAATCCCAAAAACTCCAAAACCGTCGACGAACCTACCGAAGAGGAAACGCCGTGATTGCCGTGTTTGGCAATTTTTTGGCCAGCACCTACGATGATGAAAGAGGAGGTCGTCGAAATGTTAAAGGTATCCTTCCCATCACCACCCGTTCCGCACACATCCATCGCATCAAATTCCGATAGATCCACCGTAACGGCTAATTCCATCATCGCGGAAACGAAACCTTTTAGCTCATCCACTTGAATGGGGTTAAACCAATAAGAGGATAAAAAAGCGGCGATTTGACTTGGGTTTATTTCTCCTTGCCCGATACGCAGCATAATTTCTCTTGCCTCATTCTCTGATAATGATTCCCCCGCAACGCGTCTATTTAAACTATCTTTCATTTTTTATTTCATCCAATTTTTAATCATTTGCAATCCATACTGCGTTAAAAACGCCTCCGGGTGGAATTGCACCCCGCGCACATCGTATGTCGAATGCGCCTCCGCCAATACAAAACCCTTGTCATCTTCCGCCGTAATCTTTAAATCGCTCGGCATGCTCGAAGGAACTACCGTCCACGAATGGTAGCGGCACACTTCGAAACGCGATGGAATGTCTAAGAACAAGCGTTCTGTCGGATCCGTCACCACACATTCTGTGGTCACGCCGTGTAATACCTCGCCCATATTGCTCAGTTGAGAGCCAAAAGCCTCCGCAATCGCCTGATGCCCCAGGCAGACACCGAGAATTTTTTTGGTCGACTTATATTCTTTCAATAAATCCATCATAATTCCTGCTTCCGACGGAATCCCAGGACCCGGCGACAACAAGATTTGATCGTATTTACCCACTTCCTCTAGGGAAATTTTATCATTGCGAAACACGTCCACCTCCGCGCCTAATTCCTTCAACAGGTAGACTAGATTATAAACAAAGGAATCGTAATTATCTATTACCAGTACTTTCATGTCCTTAAGCTAAATTTTCTGCCACCTCTAATGCTTTACGCAAGGCGGCTAGTTTACTGTGAATTTCCTGCATCTCACTTTCCACGACGGACTTAGCGACTACGCCCATGCCCGCTTGGAAAAACAAGGTGTCTCCTTTACTTAAAAACGTACGAATCGCGATGGCGTGATTGAAATTGCCTTCGAAATCCATAAAACCGATTGCCCCGCCGTAAATAGCCCGATTCGTAGGCTCTAAACGGTTGATGATGGTCATGGCGTTGTGCTTCGGCGCGCCGCTTAAAGTTCCGGCTGGAAATGTATCTGCCACCATTTGGAGAGGATTCACCCCCTTTTGCAAGTGCCCAGTCACTTTAGAAACCAAGTGAATCACATGCGAGAAGAATTGTACTTCTTTGAACGTCTCCACTTTCACATTGTCAGCCGAACGACTTAAATCGTTCCGCGCTAAATCCACTAACATCACGTGTTCTGCTGATTCTTTCGGATCTGCGATCAAAGCCTGTGCTAATTCCGCATCGCGCGCATCATCGCCTGAACGTCTAAACGTTCCAGCAATCGGATGAATCTCCGCGACTGAACCCTCTATTTTGATCTGTTTCTCGGGAGAAGCCCCAAAAATCCGGTATTCCTCGTAATCAAAATAGAATAAATACGGCGACGGATTCACCGAGCGAAGTGCGCGGTAGACTTGAAAATCATCGCCTTGGAATTTTTGGGCAAAACGTCTGGAAGGTACTATTTGGAAAACATCTCCACGCAAACAATGTTTGATGCAGGTATTGACGATTTCACGCGTTTGCTCTTCCGTTAAATTACTCACCTCTTCTCCTTGACGGGCGAAAGACGCTGTCGCATAATGCGGCATGTCTAACAGGTAGGTAATCGTGTCAAAGGATGGCTCAGAACCATCATAGCTGTGCGCGTAGAGGCTCATTTGGTTATTAAAATGATTCACCGCCACCACATAACGGTATACATAATAACGAATAGAGGGAATTGCTGATTCTGGATTTTTCGCTTGAATATCGATATCCTCGAAATAGGTCACCGCATCATAGGAGATATGGCCAAAAAGCCCGTTCGCCATCGGCGAATCTCCTCTTTCTTTCTTAAAATCAAAACGATCCGCAAAGCTCTTCAACGCCGCTACGGCATCATGGCGATTTGCTAAGGTGAAATTCTCTTGCGTTCCGTCTGGAAAAGTTTGGGTGACTTTCGAATCTGTTAACTCGAAGCGCGCCACGGGATCAAAAGCAATGTGCGAAAAGCCATGTTCCTTACCGTGGTAATCTGCCGATTCTAAGATGACAGAGTTCTTATAGTTTTTGCGAATCTTCAAAAAGATCCCAATCGGCGTCAAAGTATCTGCCAAAAGTGTTTTCCGTGAAGTTCGTATGTTTATGCTAGACATGTTTCAAAGGGCAAAATTAATAAAAAAAGGCTTACTGTTGAACAGCAAGCCTTTCGTAAACATATCATGTACACACAGCGAAACTGTTCAGGGATTGTTATCCTTGCCACCAGTTTTTGTTGTATGTTGCTTTTGTCATTGTGTTGTTATTTGATACAAATGTAGAGTGAATTCCGTAAAATCAAAATTTTAACCGATCAAATCCCATAAATTTCCATATAAATCGGCGAATACGAGCACTTTTCCATATTCTTCTTCGCTCGGACCTCGCACAATCGTAATGCCCTGAGCGATCAAATTCGCGTGATCTTTATCGAAATCATCCGTATGCAAGAACAGAAATACGCGTCCACCTGTTTGATTTCCCACCCTTGATTTTTGTTCCTCCGTCGCCGCTTTCGCTAAAAGCAATTGACAAGAACCCTCACCAGACGGTTGCACTACTACCCAACGCTTCACGTCACTTAGAACCGTATCTTCCACTAAGGTGAAACCCAATTTCTGAGTATACCAAGCGATGGCTTCGTCGTAATCGGCTACCACAAGGGCGAGGTGCATTAAACGGTGGGTCATAACAGTGGGGAGTCGGGAGTCACTAGTCGCTAGTCACTAGTCACTAGCTGGGTTTATATTTTAGTTTTCGTTCTAGTTTTCGTCGCGGCCTACGAAGTTAAACGGTGAGATTAACTTCAATTCGGCCTTGATCGCATCCGAAACGGCTAGGCCGTCGATAAATGCGTGGAAAACAGCTTGGTCAATCTTTCCGTGGTGACGTGTTAAGTCTTTCAATGCCTCGTAGGGCTTAGGGAAAGCTTCGCGACGCAATACCGTTTGGATCGCCTCAGCGATGACCACCCAGTTATCTTCTAAATCCTGTTGGATTTTGCTATTGTTCAATTCTAATTTACCTAAACCGCGTTGCAAGGAATTCAAAGAAATCATGACGTGCGCCAAAGGTGTTCCCACATTACGCAACACCGTCGAATCTGTCAAGTCACGCTGTAAACGCGAGATTGGAAGCTTCGCTGACAAGAATTCAAAGAAGGCATTTGCCATGGCTAAATTTCCCTCCGCGTTTTCAAAGTCAATCGGGTTCACCTTGTGTGGCATCGCCGACGAACCGATTTCTCCTGCTTTAATCTTTTGTTTGAAATAACCCATCGAAACATATTGCCAAATATCTCTGGACAAGTCAATCAAGATCGTATCTAAACGCTTCAAGCCATCAAAATAGGCTGCTAAATTATCGTAATGCTCGATTTGAGTCGTGTATTGGCTACGCTTGATCCCTAAATCTGAGTGCAATTTCGCTGCAAATTGTGGCCAATTAATGTCAGGAAACGCAACCTGATGCGCATTGAAGTTACCCGTTGCACCACCAAATTTTCCCGTAAAGGGCACTTGCGCTAAAAGATCTAATTGACGATTTAAACGCTCTGCAAAAACCTTAATTTCCTTACCCAAACGCGTAGGCGAAGCCGGTTGTCCATGTGTATGAGCTAACAAAGGAATCTCTTTCCACTCTGTTGCGTATGCCTCTAAAGTAGCTACAACAGCCAGATAAGCAGGCAAAATCACATCGCGATGCGCCTCTGCTAAAGAAAGTGGAATCGCTGTATTATTAATGTCTTGAGACGTTAGACCAAAGTGAATGAACTCCACAAAAGGGCTCATATCGCCAGGAAGGGCTAACATGCGGTCTTTGATAAAATATTCCACCGCCTTCACGTCGTGATTAGTTACCTTCTCCGTATCCTTAATCCAGGTTGCATCTGCTTCTGTAAAATTCGTATACATGGAGCGCAATGCCGCATAATGTTCCTTAGGAAAGCCTTTTAAGGGGGCCAAAGGAATCTCGCACAAAGCAATAAAGTATTCGATTTCAACGCGCACACGGTATTGAATCAGTCCAAATTCAGAAAAATAAGGAGCCAGTGCGGCGGTTTGTTTACGGTAGCGACCATCAACAGGTGATATGGCAGTCAATAAATTTAATTCCATGCTATCTTATCAAAGCACAAAGGTACAACAATTTAAAAATTATCCGTAATTTCAAGCATGCTAAGTCCCCGCATCCTTTCTGTCTTATTAGCTTTTGTCATCGCAGGAGTGGCAACCGCCTTTATTTCCTTCTTGCCAGACTCTGATTCTGCCACCTTGTTTGTGAGTTTTATCAGTGTCCTTATTTTCGGCTCCATCTTGATTTACTTTGCTTTGGACAACTTAGTTTTCAAAGAAGTAAACGAATTATATGACCAAATAAAGCAAATCAAGAAGAAAAGTTTCCCCTTGATTTCACGCAAACAATTAGTCCAAAAAGAGAACCCCATCGAACTCTTAAAAAGTGAATTAACTGCCTACGTTTCTACTACGGAGGATGAAGTAAAGGAATTAAAAAAAGCTGCAGTCTATCGGCAAGAATTCCTCGCAGACGTATCCCACGAGCTTAAAACACCCATTTTCGCTGCCCAAGGTTTCGTACACACCCTATTAGATAACCCTGATGAAAGCCCAGAAATTCGTCAAAAATTTCTCGAAAAAGCCGCCAAAAGTTTAGACGGATTAGACGCCTTGGTCAAGGATTTATTAACCGTATCTCAAATCGAAACCGGCGCCATTAAGATTGAAAAGAAACGCATTAATTTGCGTCCCATGATTGAAGAAATTTTTGAACAATTAGAGGGCAAGGCCAAAAAACGAGGGGTAAAATTATTCCTAAATTGCAAAGATGAAGCCATTGATGTAAAAGCCGACGCACAAAAGATTGAACAAGTCTTAGTTAATCTTGTGGACAATGGCATCAAATATGGTAACCAAGAGGGTAAAGTAACCGTCTCCATCGAAGACCGTAAAAAATCTTATTTGATTTCGGTCAAAGACAATGGACCAGGCATTTCCGAAAAACACCTTCCTCGTCTTTTTGAGCGCTTCTACCGCGTTGACAAAAGCCGAACAAAACTCAGCGGTGGAACTGGCCTAGGGCTTTCCATCGTAAAGCACATCGTCCAAGCCCATGGCAGTAAAATCCAAGTCGAATCGAAGTTAGAAAAGGGGACGAGTTTTAGCTTTAAGTTAGAGCGAGCATTATAAAAAAGGCCGTAGCCTTTTTTATATCAAAGCACAAAGAACAAAGCAAAAAGTACAAAGGTGGAATACAAAAAGGGACGCATGGCGTCCCTTTTTGTATGAATTCAGGAAGAAGGATAAAGAGTAGAGATAGGAGATTATAGAGTATAGATGTGGAATAAATACTCAAAAAATTACTAGCTCTTTAGTAAGGTTTAAAAGGACTTTTTGCGATTCATTCTAGAGGTTTAATAGTTCAAATTCAGAAAAATATGGCGCAGACCATTTTTCGAATTTGAACTATTAAACCGCCCCTTCAGTCAACCTCTCCGCATTCTCCGCTATCCTCAACTGCTCAATAAATTCAGCAATTTCGCCGTCCATTACGACAGGTAAATTATATACAGTTAAGCCGATGCGGTGATCGGTGACGCGGCCCTGAGGGTAATTATAGGTTCTGATTTTGTCCGAACGATCACCTGTGCCTACCATCGATTTACGATTGCCGGCGATTTCTGCGTTACGTTTCGCTAATTCAATTTCATATAAACGAGAACGGAGAACCGTCATGGCTTTGTCAAAGTTCTTGATTTGAGAACGCTCATCCTGGCATTGTACGACTAATCCAGAAGGAATGTGAGTCACACGAACGGCTGAATACGTCGTATTTACGGACTGACCACCTGCTCCAGAAGAACAGAAAGTATCTTTCCGAATATCATTCATATTGATTTGAACGTCTACCTCATCTGCTTCTGGCATCACAGCTACGGTTGCAGCGGAAGTGTGAATACGACCAGCTGATTCGGTTGCGGGAACACGTTGAACGCGGTGAACGCCTGATTCAAATTTCATTTTGGCATATACATCTTCGCCCTGAACGGACGCGATAATTTCTTTGTAACCGCCTGCGGTACCGTCAGTGAAGTCCATGATTTGGAAAGTCCAACCCATTTTTTCTGCATAACGTTGGTACATGCGGAAGATATCTCCGGCAAATATGGAGGCCTCGTCGCCACCTGCTCCGGCACGAACTTCGAGGATACAGTCTTTGGAATCGTTCGGGTCACGAGGGATTAACATCTCCTTTAGAACCTCTTGCATTTCTTTTTCTGCTGGCACTAATTCTTCTAATTCCGCTTTGGCCATGTCGCGAAAATCCTCATCTTTTTCCGTAGCGATCACCTGTTTTGCCTCCTCGATGGAGCCTAATAAGTTTTGGTAGGCCATATACTGGTCTACAATCTTTTGCAAATCCTTGTATTCTTTACTCAAGGTCTTGAATTTCTTCAAGTCCGATACCACCTCTGGCATCGCGATTTGTTGTTCTACTTCTAAAAATCTTTCTCGGATGGCCTCTAGCTGCTCCAGCATAACATTTTGGTTTTAAAAAACGTTGCAAAGATAGTAATTAAATCCATTGCCCTTTGCCCTCCTTTAGAATACCTTTGCATAAAATCTCCAAACGATGAAACACGCCCTACTCCTTTTCGCTCTAATCGCTTTACAAGCCTGCGATTTTTCACAACGTATTGATACGGCGGCTGCCGTGAAGGAGATGAAGGCTAGACAAGTCAAGCGCGTTTTGCCTCAAGACATCGTCAATCAAGTGGATACCTGGGGGCAAGAAATTCAATCAAAAGGGGCTACGAAATTAGATAGTGCGACGAAAGCGCTTCAGATTACGGTTCGAATCGGTGCACCTGCATCCTTAAAGGCGTCTTTCAAAGATGCGAAGATGATAGAGATAATGGATGCTTTGGATTATTCATTGGGCCAAAAGCAAAACATCCCACCTTCCATTCAAAAAAATACCGCTGGAGATAGCTTATACTATTTTTACCCTTCAAACGCAGGCACAATTACCGTACTTGGTTTTGCTAAGATTATTGTGGTTCAGAATATGGACAAACCTTTGATTAAATAAGGTTACGCTCCAGGATTTGATTGATTTGGAAATTCACTTCCCTTAAATGCGGGTCAGAAATTTCCTTTGAAAGCGGGTTTCCCGTAAAGAAGGCTTGAACGTGTTGCTGCACTAGTCCGTGCAATAAACTGGGCTCTAATTCGATCGATTGCAATAATTCTTGCGCGTGTGACCACAGATTTTGGGTTAAAACACCCGCCAAAAGCATCGCCTTGTGAATCTTCTTACGCTCGTCGCCACTGACTAAATACATCGCATCCGTGATATCTTTTGCGAGTGCCACCAAGGTATTTTGCGTCTCTTCTACCAGTACTTCTAGGCAAATCGGCATCTGATCTAACTTAATGCGGCGGCCTGTTTCCAGATGCTGAACTGGGAAAAAGACCCCCATCTGATTCGTGCTTTCTCGCGCAGGATCGTATAATAAATTAGCCTCTGCTAAAGAAAAAGTGCCTGTTACGAGAATGAGGGTGGCGTATTTTGGCAATAATAATTCTTTCAAAACCTCGGAATAGGCTGATTCTGGAACACACAAGAAGAATACAGTGGCAGCCGAGTCAGAGAAATCGAGATCTTCTTGGACTTTCGCATTGTATAAATAGGAAACAACCTCTTTTGCCTTCGAGGGCTCGCGACTAAATACTTCTTGAACTGAATTTCCGGCATTTTCTAATGCCTTTGCGATGTGCCAGGTAACGTTTCCTGCACCGATAAACGATATTTTAAAACTCATGTGGTGGTCTCCAGTTTAGCCCCAACGAACGGGGCCCATTGTTGATCCAAAATTCCAGAAAAATTTCGCAAAAACATAACAAAAGATGGCCTAAATGGCTGGCGTGCTAAAACCATTCCCGCTTCTTCAGGAGTCATATACCCTTTCTTTGAATTGCAATACTTGCACGCGGTCACTAAATTATCCCAAGAAGTGCGCCCCTGACGTGATTTGGGCAACACATGGTCCATCGTCAAGAAATCTTTAGAACCACAATATTGGCAGGTATGGTTGTCTCGCTTCAAGATATTTTGGCGATTCAGCATCACCCCTTTGAACGGAAAATAAACATATCGCTGCAAACGAATGACAGATGGATAAGGAAACGTTTTAGAAACGGAGTGCAATTTTTCAGTAGTTGATTCCGCGACCAATTCTGCCTTATTTAAATAGACCAAAAGAAAGGCCTTAGGCATAGAACAAATCGTAAGCGCGCTATAATCCTGATTTAAAACTAACACTTTCTGAGCCATAGACAAACCGTTTTAATTTGCTCAACAATTTAAATAATAATCGGCTGATTTGGAAGAGTTTAACATTGCTTTTTTGTTAAGAATTCAAGGAATTAGGTCCTATTTCGTAGATTTGCCTAAATTAACTGAATGCCCATGTCCCCTTTATTGGAAAAAATCAAGCAGCTTTCATCTGAAATCACTCCTGAAACCCTAGCAAATCGCCACCATATTCACGCGAACCCAGAGCTTTCGTATCAGGAATTTCAGACGCAGGCGTATGTTTTAGAACAACTTGAACGCATGGGTATTCAGGCCAAAAAAATCGCCACCACCGGCCTCATCGCCGAAATCAAAGGCAAAAATCCATCCAAAAAAGTCGTCGCCCTTCGCGCTGACATGGACGCCTTACCCATACAAGAAACAAACGAAGTACCCTACAAATCCAAAAATCCAGGTGTCATGCACGCCTGCGGTCACGATGTACACACGGCGTCCCTTTTAGGCACCGCCCACATTTTACAACAGGTCCGCGGCGAATTCGAAGGAACCATCAAATTACTTTTCCAACCGGCAGAAGAAAAAGCCCCCGGCGGAGCGAGCATTATGATTCAAGAAGGCGCCTTGCAAAACCCGACACCGGCTAGCATTTTTGGCCAACACGTTGCAACCAATGTTCCCGTCGGAAAAATCGGCTTCCGCGAAGGAATGTACATGGCCAGCACAGACGAATTATACATCAAAGTGATCGGCAAAGGTGGGCACGGCGCCATGCCTGATGCCTGCATAGATCCAATTGTCATCGCCTCCCACATCATTGTGGCGATGCAGCAGATCATTTCGAGAAATAAGAATCCAAAACTCCCATCGGTTTTAACTTTCGGAAAAATCGAAGGCCTAGGAGCCACAAACGTCATTCCAAACGAAGTCAACATCGCCGGAACTTTCCGTGCCATGGATGAAACCTGGCGTGCAGAAGGTCTAGAGAAGATGAAAAAACTCGCCGAAGGCATCGCCGACGCCATGGGTGGCCGCGCTGAATTCGAGGTTTTAAAAGGTTACCCTTTCTTGCAAAATAATCCAGAACTAACCCGCCGTTCAAAAGCTGCAGCCATCGAATATATGGGCGCAGAAAATGTGGTTGATCTTGATCTATGGATGGCAGGCGAAGACTTCGCTTTCTACACCCACCATTTGGATGCGTGTTTCTACCGTTTAGGAATTCGCAATGAAGAAAAAGGAATTACGAGTGGGGTGCATACGCCCAGTTTTGATATTGATGAGGGTGCCTTGGGAATTGGGCCAGGTTTAATGGCGTGGTTAGCGATCTCAGAGTTAACTGTGTAATATTTTCAGCAGAGCCAATCGAAAAGGTTGTTACACAAATATTTTCTGATTGGCTCCCCTGAAAACATTTCACACAATTAATCTCTGCTCTCCTATCTACTCTCTATAATCTAACATCTCTTCTCTATACTCTCTTATCTCACTCCCAAAAACTCTTAATTATTATAAAGAGACGTAGAAGAGATTTCGTTTATAATGTTTGGGTAAAAAATTATTGCGTAGCACAATTTTGACCCAAACATTATAAAGGAAACTCTAAAGGATCCGGCCATTTGAATTCATAATTCAACTCCTGGCAAATCTTATCGCCCGAGACCACTTTCCCGCCTAAGCAAGAAACCGAATAATCCCAGTAGCCAGCCGGCATTCCACGACGTTCGATATCGTTTTCACCTACATCTCCTTTTGTGGGATGAATAGGAGCTACAATATTATAAATACCAGAATCAATTTTCTCCGCTGCTAATGCAATCAAAGCGACCACATCATCTTTGTGAACATAGTTGATTGGACAATTCGCGCCATCATTACGTTTGCCAGAGAAATACTTGGCTACGTAGCGATCGCCGCCCATTAAACCCGCTAAACGCAAGATAAGTGATGGCACTTTAGAGGAGGAAACGATGGCTTCGGCTTTGGCCATCAACGAATCCTCGTTAATGCCTGAATTTTCATCTACTGTGTCAGACACATTCGCATAGACCGATGTAGATGAGAGGAAAATGAGTTTTTTAGCAGCGCCTACAGGCAAATTATCAACCCAATCTTGCAAAATAGCGAGGTAAGTTTCTTCTGCATTTTTCTTGCGACGTGGAGGAATGGCCCAAATTTGGACCTCCGAATCGTTCATTGCTGACCAATTCTCAGCTGGCATTTCTGGTTCTGCTCTGAAATCCAAAACCTTGATTTTCGGATGAGCCGCTTGTTGATAAACACTCGAGGCCGAAACACGCACATCGAAGTCCGCTAAAGCTAATTTAAATGCCAATGGTGCGCCTACCCAACCGCCCCCGTAAATACTTATCGTCTTTTTCATGTAATTTTGCACCTTTGGAACAATTGAATCGCAAAGATAGTTTAAGTGCTATGAATAAAATGTTTTTTGTGCCTTTTATCAGTATTGTGTTAATCGCGCTTGACTATTACGTTTGGATGGCGGTCAAAACCGCTTTTCGAAATTCTCGACAAAGCATTCAAACTACCGCAAAAAATGTTTTCTGGGGTTTTACACTTTTTATTCTTGTAGGAATCTTATCCTACAATGCATTACCCATAAACGCTTGGAAAAACGAAATTCGGATCACTTTTATGGCGATCGTGATGATTTCGGTTATCACTAAACTGTTTATTATTATCTTCTTGTTACTAGAAGATATCACGCGTTTTTTTAGATGGGGGACCAAAAAAGTATTAAAGAAAGACCCTAGCGCGATCAGTCGCCACGAATTCTTATCTCAAGCAGCTTTAGCAGTAGGTGCGGTACCGGCGGCTACCTTTGCCTTTGGCATTATTTCCGGTGCCCATGACTACACCGTAGAACATATTCCTTTGAAAATAAAGGGCTTGCCTTCTTCATTTAAAGGCCTAAAAATTGCCCAAATTTCTGACATACATACGGGCTCATTCTTCAACAAAACCGCCGTTAAAGGGGGCGTGGAGATGCTAATGCGAGAAAAAGCCGATGTCGTTTTCTTTACTGGAGACTTAGTTAATAATGAGTCCAAAGAAGTTCAGAACTACTTCGATGTCTTCAAAAAGGTCAAAGCACCTCTTGGTGTTTTCAGTACCTTAGGCAACCACGATTATGGTGATTATGTGCGTTGGAGTAGCCCAGAAGCGAAGAAACAAAACCTACAAGACTTGATGAAGGCTCACGAATTAATGGGCTGGAATCTCTTAATGGATGAGCATCGTTTCCTAGAGGAATCGGGTGAAAAATTAGCCATTATTGGCGTCCAAAACATCGGATTAGGCCGTTTCCCTTGGTACGGCAACCTAGAGAAAGCGCACAAAGGGACGGAAGAAGCGTCGGCAAAACTCCTTTTATCGCACGACCCCAACCACTGGAATGCGGAGGTTACCAAAAAATACAAAGATATCGATGTGGCTTTTGCAGGCCATACACATGGCACACAGTTTGGGGTTAAAATCGCCGAAATGCGCTGGTCTCCAGCCCAATATGTTTACAAACAATGGGCCGGATTGTACCAAGAAGGCGAACAACAAATCTACGTGAACCGTGGATACGGCTATTTAGGTTATCCGGGACGGGTGGGGATGCCGCCGGAAATCTCGGTGTTTACTTTATCCTAAAGGAGATTATAGATAATAGAGTAGAGAGTAGAGATGGTGAATGGTAAATGTTCCACTTCGGACTGAATACTGACTACTGGATACTGAGAAGATTAGAGATAATAGAGTAGAGAGTAAAGATGGTGAATGGTAAGTGGTGAATGGTAAATGTTCCACTTCGGACTCTTTCCTTTCGGACTGCCCACTGAATAGATTAGAGATTTTAGAGTAAAGAGCAAAGTGCTTTTTTGAAATTGTGTTTGATTTTAGGTTTGCCTGAACCAGAAATTATTGCGAAGCACAATTTGGGTTTAGGCAAAGCTAAAACATCACAATTTTGAAGATAGCATTTGCCTTTATCTAAAAAAAAGCTAAATTTGCATCCCAATTAATTGGTTTCGTGGCCGAGTGGCTAGGCAGAGGTCTGCAAAACCTTCTACAGCGGTTCGAATCCGCTCGAAACCTCCAAAAACCTTCCAATCTGGAAGGTTTTTTTATGCCCATAACCATATTGCAAAATATTCTAAAAATAGTTCAATTTTAATTGTAGGGCTTTATTTTGATAAATTCTAAATAATTAATTTGATTAAAAAAATACAAAAAATGAATAGGCAATTAATTGTTTCCTAAAAAATCGGATTGTAGTTTTGCGGACTGAATTAATATGAGAAAATCTATATTTATGTGTTGCAAAAAATTAACGCTCGTTAAGTTTCTATTTTCCTTCTTATTTTTAGTTGCTACTACGACAGCTATCTATGCACAAGATGCAGCAGAAGGTGAAACTTTATTTAAAAACAACTGTGCGGCATGTCACGCATCTACTGATGAAATTTTAGTAGGCCCAGGTTTAAAAGGCATTAGCGAACGTCGTCCGATTGAGTGGATCGTAAAGTGGGTACATAATCCACAAGCGGTTATCGCTTCAGGTGACAAGTATGCAAATGACTTGTATAACAAGTTCAATAAGGCGGCAATGACCCCTTATCCGAACTTCTCAGAAGCTCAAATCAAAGGAATTGTCGCATATATCGATGCATCGAATGCAGCCCCAGCGGCTCCGGCAGCAGGTGCAGCTCCAGCAGCGGGTGCAGCAGCTCCGGCGGCTCAATCCTCTGGTGGAATGATGGAATTGCTTTTGATAGGATTACTAATCATCATGGTAATCGTATTAATCGCCTTATTATCTATTGTAAATTCACTAAGTAAGTTAGCGAAAGCGGAACAAGAAGAAGGTAAATCATTTTTTGACAAAATTTCTGAAAACGCGAAATCTTTAGCCGCTAATTCAGCTGTTAAAACGGGTATCATTGTTTTAGTCTTCTTATTAGGAGGAAAAGCAACAATCGATGCAGCCTACGGTATAGGTGTACACCAAGGATATGCGCCAGAGCAACCGATCAAATTTTCACACAAATTACACGCTGGCGACAACCAAATCAATTGCAACTATTGCCACACCGGTGTTTATGAAGGAAAAGGAGCAAACGTACCTTCGGCAAACATTTGTATGAACTGCCATAACGCCATCAAGCGTGAGTCTCCAGAGATTCAAAAAATCTACAAAGCTTTAGAAAAAGACGAGCCTATTCAATGGGTGCGTGTACACAATTTACCTGATTTGGCCTACTTCAATCACTCACAACATACAAACGTAGGTGGTTTAGAGTGTAAAAATTGCCACGGGGAAATCGAAAAGATGGAAGTAGTAGAACAACGTTCATCGTTAACGATGGGTTGGTGTATCGATTGCCACCGTCAAACAGACGTGAACGCAAAAGGTAATGCTTACTACGACAAATTAGTAGAGGTTCACAATAAGGACAGCAAAACTCCTTTGAAAGTTCAAAACATCGGTGGCTTAGAGTGCTCTAAGTGTCACTATTAATAGAAATAAATTAGATTCAATTTTAGTCTGAATAAGAAAGATTATATGGAAAATTCGAACAAGAGGTATTGGAAAGGGATAGAGGAGTTAACCAATGAGCCATCGTTTGTCAAAAATATCCACAATGAGTTTGGCAATATGCCATCTGAAACGGATGCTAAAGGAGATTCTTTAGTAGATGGCGCAGGTACTCATCGTCGTGATTTTCTAAAGACCTTAGGATTTGGGGTAGCGGCTGTTTCTTTAGCAGCTTGTGAGTCTCCAGTAAAGAATTCAATTCCTTACTTAAACAAGCCGGAAGACGTAGAACCTACGATCGCAAACTGGTACGCATCTACTTACACAGACGGGGGCGACTATGCCTCTATCTTAGTCAAGACGCGCGAAGGTCGTCCGATCAAAATCGAAGGAAACAAATCATCGTCTATTTCGAAGGGAGTACTTTCGGGTCGTGCGCATGCCTCTGTTTTGAGTCTATATGATAACGAGAAATTAAAAGGTCCTCAGGCTGCTGGAAAAGCAACTGATTGGAATCAATTAGATAAAGCATTTACTGCAAAATTAGCTGAGGTGGCTGCCAAAGGTGGTCAAATCCGCATCGTTTCTAATACCATCCTTTCTC
Organism: Cytophagaceae bacterium; assembly: GCA_947494535.1. Classification (GTDB taxonomy): domain Bacteria; phylum Bacteroidota; class Bacteroidia; order Cytophagales; family Spirosomataceae; genus Aquirufa. Next base: position 2,535 of record CANLVU010000011.1, on the reverse strand, counting down.
CAACTACGAAGAAAGTGATTGCAGATTTCGCTGCGAAATACCCAACAACACAACACATTACCTATGACGCAAACCCTGCTTATGGTTTAACACAAGCACATGGTGGCGTTTTACCTAACATTGATTTCAGCCAAGCAAAGACAATCGTTTCTGTAGGTGCTGATTTCTTAGGTTCTTGGATTGCTCCTACTGAATTTGCGGCACAATGGGCGATCACTCGCCGTGTTAGCTCAGAAAAAGGAGGTAAAAAAGACATGTCTCGTCACTACCAATTCGAGACTATCCTTTCGAACACAGGTGCTAACGCAGATTACCGTGCCTCTTACAAACCATCTCAAGAAGGTTTAGTAGCCGTTGCGTTATACAATGCGGTGGCTAAATTAACAGGAGCAGCTAGCATCGCTGGTGCATCCGTTAAAGTAGATCACCTGGAGAAAGCAGCGAAAGATTTAGTAGCCTCTAAGGGTGCTTCTATCGTCGTAGCTGGTTCAAATGATCCAGAAGTTCAAAAAATCGTTGCTGCAACAAACGCTTTAGTAGGCGCTTACGGCACAACACTTAATACTGGCTTAGCTGTTAACTACCGTCAAGGTAACGATATGGCAATGGCTAACTTCATTAAAGAAGCTAGCGCTGGTACGGTTGCCGCTGTAATCTTCTATAATGCAAACCCAGTGTACAACCACCCAATGGGTGCGGCTCTTGCAGCAGCTCTTCAAAAGGTAGGTTTAAGCTTAGCAACAAACGATCGTGCAGATGAAACGGCTTCTTTATGTCAATTCATTGCACCAGATTCTCACTTCTTAGAGTCTTGGAATGATGCAGAGCCTAAAGCTGGTTTCTATTCATTAACTCAACCTACGATCTCTACAATCTTCAAAACGCGTCAAGCACAGTCAAGTTTCTTAACTTGGGCTGGTTTGTCATCTAACTTTGAAGCATACCTAGAAAGCAACTGGGAGAAGAACATCTTAAAAGGCGGAAAAGTAGCTTGGAACAATGCACTTCATGAAGGTGTGTTTGAACCAACTGCAGCATCCGTTTCTACTGCTAGCCCATCCGTTGATGTGAATGCAGCTGCTGCTGCGATTAGCAAAGCATACACTGCTTCTTCAACCGGCTTAGAGATTACCGTATACGAAAAAGTAGGTTTAGGTACAGGTTCTCAAGCAAACAACCCTTGGTTGCAAGAATTCCCTGAGCCAGTTTCTAAAGCATGTTGGGACAATTATGCAGCTATCTCGCAACCCACTGCGACTAAATTAAAATTAAAGCAAGGTGATGTAGTTGAAGTAAGCGCGAAAGGATATAAAGTATCTCTTCCTGTTTTAGTTCAACCAGGCCAAGCTCAAGATACGATCGCTATTGCGATCGGTTACGGTCGCACGAAGGCAGGTAAGTCTGCTGACGGCGTGGGTGTGAACGCTTATCCTTTCATTTCTGAAATCAATGGAGCTTGTGTAGGAACTTGCACACAAGGTGTTTCTATCACAGCAACTGGCGAAACAAAGGATATCGCTCAAACGCAAACGCACCAAACGGTGATGGGTCGTCAAGCAGTCGTTCAAGAGACGATGTTAGCTGACTTTGCGAAAAATGCAAAAGCAGGAAGCTTCACTCCTCGCGTGAAAACGTCTGAAGGAGAAAAGGATGCGACTGATTTAACGCTTTGGAACGGTCACGAATACAATAACCACGCGTGGGGTATGGTGATCGACTTAAATACCTGTACCGGATGTTCTGCTTGTGTAATCTCCTGTTCAGCAGAAAACAACGTTCCGGTAGTAGGCCGTCAAGAGGTGATTAACCGTCGTGAGATGCACTGGATGCGTATCGACCGTTATTACTCATCTGACGCAGAGGTAGAAGATTTGAAAGGTTTAGAGATTGCATCTGATAATCCAGAGGTAGTTTTCCAACCGATGTTATGCCAACACTGTAACAACGCTCCTTGTGAAACGGTTTGTCCTGTTTTGGCAACAACACACTCAACAGAAGGTTTGAACCAAATGACTTACAACCGTTGTATTGGTACACGTTATTGCGCAAATAACTGTCCATACAAAGTACGTCGTTTCAACTGGTTCCGTTATTTCCAAACCGATGACTTTGATTTCAACTTCAATAACGACTTAGGACGTATGGTGATCAACCCAGACGTAACTGTTCGTTCACGTGGGGTAATGGAAAAATGCTCGATGTGCGTTCAACGTATCCAAGAGGGTAAGTTGACAGCGAAGAAAGAGAAGCGCCGTCCAGTAGATGGAGAAATCCAAGTAGCTTGTGCTCAATCTTGTCCTACGAATGCCATTACTTTTGGAGATATGAATGATCCGGTATCTGAGATCTCTAAATTATTATTAGTAGAAAAAGAGGGTCGCGCTTTCCACGTAATCGAAGAGATTAACGTGAAGCCTAATGTCTCTTACTTGAAGAAAGTTCGTAACAAGGATGCTAAAAAAGCATAATTTTTTAATCGTAAAACAGTAAATAAAAATATGTCGCACGTTGTATCACCCATAAGAGAGAAACTAG
>CANLVU010000010.1 GCA_947494535.1 Cytophagaceae bacterium | reverse complement strand
GCCCCAAAGCGAAAACTGGCTTCACCAAGCTCGGCGCCGACTGAAATTCGAGGAGCTTTTTTATAATCAACTGCGATTAATTAAGCAGAACCTAATTCGCAAGGTGGCATTCCCGGGCCAAATCTTTTCTTCCGCAGCTTTATTAACTAAGTTCTATCAAGAACACCTGCCTTTCGAATTAACCAATGCGCAGAAGCAGGTGATTCGAGAGATATTTGCCGATATGCGATCTGGCCAACAGATGAATCGATTGCTACAAGGAGATGTGGGGTCAGGAAAGACGATTGTGGCCTTTATTTCTATGCTTTTGGCGATTGATAATGGGACGCAAGCCTGTTTGATGGCACCCACAGAGATTTTGGCAGACCAGCATTACCAAGGACTGAAGCAATTTGCGGACCTATTAGGCATTACGATTGCGAAACTGACGGGTTCGGTAAAGAAGAAAGACCGCGTGGGATTACATGAGGATTTGCAGTCCGGAAAATTGCAGATTCTAGTAGGAACTCACGCTTTATTCGAAGATTCAGTGCAGTTTAAGAACTTGGGCATGTGTATTATTGATGAGCAGCACCGGTTCGGGGTAGCACAGCGGGCGAAGCTTTGGGATAAGAATAAGGCGTTTCATCCGCACATTTTAGTGATGACAGCAACGCCGATTCCTCGGACTTTGGCCATGACATTGTATGGAGATTTAGATATTTCGATAATTAACGAATTACCTGTGGGCCGCAAGCCCATTCAGACCACACATCGCTACGATAGCCACCGCTTGCAGGTTTTTGGTTTCATCCAAAACGAGTTAAGCAAAGGTCGTCAGATCTATATTGTCTATCCTTTGATCGAGGAATCCGAGAAAATGGACTTCAAGGACCTGATGGACGGATACGAAAGTATTTCGCGGGCTTTCCCGGAGGTCCCTTTGGGAATCTTACACGGAAAGATGAAACCCGCTGACAAGGATATCGAAATGGCCCGTTTCGTGAAAAACGAGACAAAAATTATGGTGGCCACCACGGTCATCGAGGTGGGGGTTAACGTACCCAATGCCTCCATTATGATCATCGAAAGTGCAGAAAGGTTCGGGTTATCTCAATTGCACCAGCTAAGAGGGCGCGTCGGAAGAGGGGCAGAACAGAGTTATTGCATCTTGATGACAGGTTATAAAATCTCTGCAGATACGAAGAAACGAATCGAAACGATGGTAAAAACCAATAACGGATTCGAAATCGCTGAAGTCGATTTGCAATTACGCGGTCCGGGAGACATTTCTGGCACCCGCCAAAGTGGTGCCATCGACTTGATGATCGCCGATCTGGCTAAAGATGGTGAAATACTAAAAGTAGCCCGCGAAACAGCCCATAAAATCTTAGAGGAGGATCCTAATCTTGAAAAGCCTGGTTATCAAATGATCCGCGAACAAGTACGTTCTCAGCGTAAAGACACGACCAACTGGGCAAGAATTTCCTAATTCAAATTAGGATCGTCTGGATAGGTGGAGAGCACTCTGAAATCACCGCCTTTGGCATACATAATCTTACGCCATAAACGCTCATGCGTTTCATCAAACACCAATTTGTCATTCCCAGGATGCAAAATCCAGGCATTCGACTTCACCTCGCGCTCTAGCTGACCCGCTCCCCAACCCGAATAGCCAATAAAAAATTTGATTTCATCAAAGCCAATCTCTCCGGCCACCACCTTATCAATCGCGACTTCGAAACTTCCGGACCAATAAATGCCCGGACCAATTAACACCCCATCCGGAATTAAATCAGGTCTACGGTGCACAAACTGCATAATCGTAGGATCCACCGGGCCTCCAGAATACAAGGGAACATCCTCTAGCACCTTCTCATCCACAAAAGAATCAAAGACAATTTCCTGCTTATTATTCAGCACTAAACCAAAAGAATGAGCATTCGTGTGCTCACAAAGCAAAATCACCGAACGATGAAAAGAGGGGTCCTCTAAGAAGGGCTCGGCTAACAAAAGCATGCCAGGTTCTAAATCCTCCACAGAATAATTCGGGTGCATAGCGCAGAAATTAGTAATTTTAAGAGATGATCACTCAGCTCTTCCTTTCTTTAGGCGGCAATCTAGGAAATACCCGGGAAATATTCGAGGGGGCCTACCCGCTAATTGAAAAAAAAATTGGAAAAATCTCCGTTTACTCTTCTGTGTACCAAACGGAAGCCTGGGGTCCCATCCCACAAGCGGACTTTTTAAACCAAGTAGTTCTTGTGACCACCACATTGAAACCCGAGGCCTGTTTAACGGAACTACTCGAAATAGAACGGGAATTTGGCAGGGAACGAAAAGAACGTTGGGGACCTCGAACGCTCGATCTAGACATTCTATTTTATGGCGATGTAATCATCGCAGAATCCGATTTAAGCATCCCACATCCGCGTATCGCTGAACGTAAATTTATCTTAGCTCCGCTGGCAGAGATAGCGCCGACTTTTAAAAACCCTGCTTCGGGCAAAACCATGGTGGCACTTTTGGAAGAATGCGAAGATAGCAGCCAGGTTAATCGTTCTGTTTAGGAAATTTCCAGCTTTTCGAAGTAATGCGTTCATAGAACTTTTCGTACAAGGGTAAGATCTTTACGATGTCAAATTCCTGCGCACGTTTCAGGGCATTAGCCTTCATTTTATCATGCAAAATAGGGTCAGATAGCATTTTAATGGCATTAGCCGCCATATCTTCCACATCCCCTACTTCACTTACATAACCGGTGACCCCATGAATATTTACTTCTGGAATACCGCCGGCATTGGATGAAATAATAGGTACTTCGCAGGCCATCGCTTCTAAGGCGGCTAGACCAAAACTTTCTTTTTCAGAGGTGAGTAAAAATAGATCCGCTAATGACAAAGCCTCCTCTATCCCATCCATCTTACCTAAGAAACGCACATCATTTTGTACCTCTAATTCCCGGCAAAGGGCTTCTATTCCAGAACGTTCTGGACCATCACCAATAAAGACTAATTTCGCCGGTATTTTTTTACGAACGAGCGCAAATACTTTTACAATATCCTGAATACGCTTCACTTTTCTAAAGTTCGAGGTATGCATCAATAGCTTCTCCCTATTAGGGCAAAGCGATTTCTTAAAGTGCTCGTGCGGACGTTTTTGGAAACGTTGTAAATCAATAAAATTGGGAATTACCTCAATATGACTCAAAATCTCAAATTCATTATAGGTGTCATTCTTCAAACTCTCCGAAACCGCCGTCACGCCATCCGATTCATTAATCGAAAAAGTAACCACCGGCTCGAAAGACGGATCACGCCCCACTAAAGTAATATCCGTTCCATGCAAGGTTGTAATAACCGGCACGTGAATACCCTTGTATTTTAATATTTGCTTCGCTAAATAAGCTGCCGAGGCATGAGGAATTGCATAATGCACATGGATTAAATCCAACTTCTCGTTGATGGTCACATCCACCATTTTACTGGCTAAGGCAGACTCATAAGGCAGGTATTCAAATAAAGGATAGGACGCCACAGAAACTTCGTGGTAAAAGATATTCTCCGAAAAAATATCCAATCGAGGGGGCTGCGTATAGGTAATGAAGTGCACTTCGTGACCAGCCAATGCCAAAGCTTTGCCCAGCTCTGTTGCCACCACACCACTTCCGCCATACGTCGGATAACAAACGATCCCTATTTTCATGCCTTAAATTTAGCTGAAAGAATGTAAATTTGTAGTAAACAACTGATAACCTTTGAAAAATCTCGTCTTATTTGCGTCTGGTTCGGGTTCTAATGCCGAAAATATCATCGAACATTTCAAAGGATCCGATCAGGTTCGAATCACCCACATTTACTGCAATAACCCTTCAGCGGGGATTATTCAGCGAGCGGAGCGATTAGGTGTGCCATGCCGCGTTTTTGACAGAGAATCCTATAAGAACGGAACGGTGTTAAAAGAAGTTCAATCCTTGAGAACGGATTGGATCATTTTGGCTGGTTTTTTGTGGTTGATTCCTTCGCAGTTTGTACAGGCATTTCCACAAAGAATCGTGAATATACATCCGGCCTTATTACCGAAATTTGGCGGAAAAGGGATGTACGGTCATTTTGTGCATGAGGCGGTCGTTGCAGCTGGGGAGAAAGAATCGGGGATAACGATTCACTATGTGAATGAACAGTATGATGAAGGTACGACGATTTTCCAGAGTTCGTTCCCGGTGTTACCTACGGATAAAGCTGAGGATGTTGCCAAAAAAGGTCAAGAATTAGAGCACCGTGATTTTCCCAGAGTCATCGAGTCGCTTGTTTTGCCAGCCTCCTCCTAACACGCGATTTGCATAACGGTTAAGGCACTTATTCAGTAATCGGTTTAAGTCTACTTAGTTAGGTATCCCACCATGTTGTTTGTATGAGCTGTTTTTCTTTTTCACGGTGTCAACCCATTCCACACTGGGCGATTTTTGTTGATACTTGGGTGTTTGAGTTGAAGGCTTGATTTCTTTTTCCTCCACCGTTTGCTGCAAATTTACTTTTTCAGTTAAAGTCCGATTTATCTGATTCTTATAGTTTTTCTGTTGGCTAAAGCCTACAAAAACGATAAAGATGAAGATAGACGTCAAAGCGCATGTTTTCATAAGAAAATAATTTACCTGTGCGCGGTGCAACTTATTATTCCTTAATTTCCTCGTAGGGAACATAATCATCCTCGTCTGCAGGCTTAGTCTTTGATTTAGAGGGTGGCACGAAGTCAACATCTATGCTTCCTTCTTTGCGGGTGCGCGCCTTCGAAGCTTGCTTCGAGCGAATATCCTGCTCTGACATCTTTTTGTGCACTTGCGTGATTACATAGCCCTTCATTAAAAAACGAAGTAGCGGTATAACCACATAAATCATAACCAAGATGATTGCAATTATTTTAAGCATCTTATCTACTTAGATATAAATTTCGTTCACCATATACTTTGCGGAAGAAATCGTCCTTCAAATCATCAATGAAATAGATTGCCTCACCCGTCGACTTCATTTCTGGCCCTAATTCCATGTTTACATTCGGGAATTTAGAGAAGGAGAATACCGGGATTTTGATCGCGAAACCTTTTTTCACTGGTTTGAAATTAAAATCTTTTACTTTTTTATCTCCTAACATCACCTTCGTTGCGTAATTCACGTAAGGCTCTTGGTAAGCCTTGCAAATGAAGGGAACGGTACGAGAGGCGCGAGGATTCGCTTCGATGATGTACACCACTTCGTCTTTTACGGCGAACTGGATGTTCAATAGACCTTTGGTCTTCAATGCCACGGCAATTTTTCGCGTGTGATCTTCGATTTGCTTGATCACATGATCCGATAAATCGAATGGAGGTAAAACCGAGTGCGAATCCCCAGAGTGGATACCCGCCGGCTCGATGTGCTCCATCAATCCGATAATATAAACGTCTTCTCCGTCACAGATGGCATCTGCCTCCGCCTCGATCGCGTTTTCTAAGAAGTGATCTAATAAAATTTTATTACCTGGGATATCGCGTAAGATATCCACTACGTGTTGCTCTAATTCTTGTTCGTTGATCACGATTTTCATCGATTGACCTCCCAATACATATGATGGGCGCACAAGCAATGGATAACCTAATTCACGACCTAAAGCCGCAGCATTGTCTGCATCCTCACATACCCCAAATCTAGGATATGGAATATTTAAGTCTTTTAATAAACTCGAGAACGCACCACGGTCTTCTGCTAAATCCAAGGCTTCGAAGGAAGTCCCTAAGATTTTGATGCCGTATTTCGAGAGTTTCTCAGCTAATTTCAAGGCTGTCTGGCCCCCTAACTGAACGATTACGCCCTCCGGTTTTTCGTGTTGGATGATATCGTATACGTGCTCCCAGAATACGGGTTCGAAGTATAATTTATCTGCGATGTCAAAGTCAGTCGAAACTGTCTCTGGATTCGAGTTGATCATAATCGTCTCATAACCTGCTTCCTTCGCGGCCAAAACGCCGTGTACACATGAGTAGTCAAACTCAATTCCTTGTCCGATGCGGTTAGGACCTGAACCTAAAACGACTACCTTTTTCTTCGTCGAAGAAACGGATTCATTATCTAAAACAGCAGAAGCTCCTTCTTGTCCAAAAGTCGAGTAGTAATACGGTGTCTTCGCTTCAAACTCTGCCGCACAGGTATCTACACATTTGTAAATACGCTTGATGCCTACCGCATTACGCTTGTCGTATACCTCTGATTCTAGGCAACGTAAGGTGTGGGCGATTTGGCGATCTGCAAAACCTTTGTGCTTCGCTTCTTCTAATAAAATCGTCGGGATGTTGTGGATCGAGAATTTCTCCATCTCTTTTTCCACGCGCACTAGATCTTCGATTTGGTTCAAGAACCATTTGTTGATCTTCGTTAATTGCTGAATCGTTTTGAAGGAAATGCCCATTTTAAAGGCATCGTAAATGTGGAATAAACGGTTCCAAGATGGATTCGCTAAGGAGTATAAAATGGCATCTTGATCGCGTAATTCTTTTCCATCTGCACCCATCCCGTTACGCTTGATCTCTAACGATTGACACGCTTTTTGCAAGGCTTCTTGGAAATTACGGCCGATACCCATCGTTTCACCCACCGATTTCATTTGCAATCCTAAGGTGCGATCTGCGCCTTTGAATTTGTCAAAATTCCAACGCGGCACTTTCACAATCACGTAGTCTAAGGCCGGCTCGAAATAAGCTGACGTCGTTCCCGTAATCGCATTCGTTAACTCATCTAAATTATAACCAATCGCCATTTTCGCAGCGATCTTTGCAATCGGATATCCGGTTGCTTTAGAGGCCAAAGCCGAAGAACGAGATACCCGAGGATTAACCTCAATCGCGATAATCTCATCTGTCTCTGGGTTCAAAGAGAACTGTACGTTACATCCCCCTGAAAACTGACCAATGGCGTTCATCATCTTGATAGCCATGTCGCGCATGCGCTGGTAGATCGTATCTGGAAGCGTCATCGCTGGCGCCACGGTAATCGAATCCCCCGTATGAATACCCATCGGATCGAAGTTTTCGATCGAACAGATAATAATTACGTTCCCTAAATTATCGCGTAAGAGTTCTAATTCGTATTCTTGCCAACCCATGATGGATTGCTCTACTAACACCTCATGGGTAGGAGAAGCGTGCAAACCTTTGTTCAAAGCTGCATCAAAATCTTTCGGATCGTGCACGAAACCTCCACCCGTTCCGCCTAAGGTAAATGATGGGCGAATCACTAGCGGGAATCCTGTTTCTTGTGCAATCTCTTTTCCTTCCAGGAACGAACGAGCCGTACGACCTTTACATACACCTACCCCGATTTCAATCATCTTCAAACGGAATTTCTCGCGATCTTCCGTCGTTTCAATGGCTTTGATATCTACACCGATGATTCGAACACCATATTTTTCCCAAATCCCGGCCGCATCACAGTCAATCGCTAGGTTCAAGGCAGTTTGACCTCCCATGGTGGGTAAAACCGCATCTACTTGGTGATTTTCTAAAATATGTATGATCGATGCTTTCTCTAAAGGCTTCAAATAAACATGATCCGCATTGATCGGATCGGTCATGATTGTCGCCGGATTTGAGTTAATCAAGATCACCTCAATACCTTCTTCCCGTAAAGAACGGGCGGCTTGGGAACCAGCATAATCAAATTCACAAGCTTGACCGATCACAATGGGACCAGAACCAATAATTAGGACGGATTTAATCGAGGAATCTTTAGGCACAGGGGGTATAAATTAAATGCTGAATGTATATGTCTTTTTTAGTGCTTTTGGTTAAGCTCCAAAATTGTGCAAAGTTAGCGTTTTAGGGTCGATTTGCAAAATAAAAAAGAGACTTTTGTATAGGTGAGGCAGAACCCAAAAATTCCCTTATTTTTGACAACAAATTGTAGAAATCGTGATAAAAATACTCGTTGCTTTTGATGAAAACCGGGTCATTGGAAAAAACAATGAACTGATTTGGCATTTGCCGGCGGATCTAAAAAGATTCAAGGCCTTAACCACGGGTCACGTAATTATTATGGGGCGCAAGACCTATGACTCCATAGGCAAGCCGCTACCTAATCGAACGACCATCGTCATTTCTCGCACACCTGGCTTACAGATCGAAGGTGTGGTTTGCACGAATTCCATCGAAGAAGCCATCTTGAAGGCTAAATCATTAAGTCGCGAAGATATTTTCATCGTAGGAGGTGCTGAAATTTATGCCTTATCATTAGCTGTGGCAGACCAAATTTTGGTCACACAATTGCACGACATTTTCGAGGGCGATGCCTTTTTTCCAGAAATTTCAGCGGATCAATGGACCGTTACCGAAAAAGAACGGGGCGTAACCGATGAGAAAAATACCTACCAATACAGCTATTTGACTTACAGCCGAAAATGATTCACAAAATCGACTTAAGCGCCGAAGCAATTTCGATCGACCCCTACTACCAATTTTTACAGGATCCGGTAGCCGGAGGCATTTGTCTATTTATTGGAACCATCAGAAATAAAAATCAGGGAAAAGACGTCAAAGCATTGACGATGGATGCCTACCCTCCTATGGCTTTGAAACAAATCGAATTATTGTGCGATCAAGCTTCTAAAAAATGGCCCATCGAGCGAATAGCTTTAGTTCACAGAACGGGACCATTGGAAATCGGGGACATTGCCGTGCTTATCGGGGTGACTTCCGTACACCGAGCAGAAGCATTCAAAGCCTGTGAGTGGTTGATTGATACCTTGAAAAAAGAAGTACCTATTTGGAAAAATGAATTCTATGAGGACGGCTCTTCCTGGTTAGTTCCCCATCCCTAAGACCATCAGGCTGCAGCCGCGCATCTCAGAATTATCGAAGCGGCCTAATACTTTAAATCGGATTCCATCGTCTTCTAATGACCCTAAATCTCTAGTTTCAATAAAGGAACAGGAATCGATGTTTCCCAAATCCGCCACTTTTATCCCCCCCGTTTTATGCGGCTGAGTCACTAAAGCAAACGGATCGCTGACCTCCCTTAAACAAACCCGCATCGTATAAGCCGGAGTAAATATCCCTTGAGATTTCGCATAACCTTGCGAAAATAACTCGGTCATTCCATACTCAGAGGCGATCGAATCAAGTCCCATTTTCTCTTGCAAATAGGCATGCACTTTATCGCGAATCCACTCCTCGCGGCGACCTTTCATCCCACCCGTCTCCATCACAATCAAACGATCCTGGTGCTCTTTCAAGAAAGACAAATCGATACCTGAATCCACTAAATCTAACAACCCAAAGGTGACGCCCATCAGCCAGACCTTCTTGTCTGTTGCTAAGGCATCACGCATAGCTTGCACTAAAGAAGCGTATTGATTCAAATAAAAGCCAGACAACTCAGAGCCTGAAGCCTTGATGAAATGATCCATCATGAATACCAACGAGGAAGTAGAGCGCTCTAAATACGAGGGCAACAAAGCAAAAATATGGTAATCGCTCAATGGTCCATACTCGCGCTCAAAGGCAATTTTCGAAATTTCTTGATAGAATCCGGGATCACAAACGGGGTGTTTGGAGGGGATTTGACCCGTCGTTCCGGAGCTTTCAAAAGAGAATAAGACGGGCTGCGAACCCGTTAAAATCAGGTGACTTTTAAATAATTCAATGGGTAAATAAGGAATCAACGTCCAATGCTCCACCTTTTCCGGCGAGACACCTGACATTTGCACATACTGCTGATAAAGTGGATTATATGCAGCCTGAAAACGAAACACGTCCAAAGCCAGCGCCTCAAATTCGGATTCCTGCATTTGCAAGACCCGCCTTTTTAAACTCTCCCTTTCTTGTGCGATCGCTTGATCCATTTGATTTTACCTGATGTAGCACAAAATTAACGCAAATCATTAACTTTACTGTCGAAATTCGAATGAATCAATGCGAAAATTAGCCGGAGTTGTAACCCTTATTTTATTGAGTATAGGAGCTTGTGTACAAGAACCTAGCTTTAGCTCTACGCCAGCAATTTCATTTAAGTCCATTCAGAAGATTACAAAAACGAGTAATGATGGTTTTGGCGGAACGACGAAAATCGATTCGGTTATTATGAGTATTAATTTTCAAGACGCTGAAGGTGATTTAGGATTAACGGAATCTCAACTAAAATCCGACGTTAAATACAAGGATTTTCGCAATTTTGAGGTAGCCATTTTACTACAGAAGAATGGAGTATTTATTCCCATTACATTCACTCCTGCGCTAGGCGGTTTGATGAATTTCAACTTTAAGCCTAATCAAAAATCGGGACCTGTTGAGGGTAGCATCGACTATTCCACACAATTTGTCTATGCCTTTTATAAGGGTTATAGCCCGCAGTTTACAGAGAAGAACGATACCTTAAAGTTCAAAATTTTCATCAGAGATAACGCATTCAATCAAAGCAATACGATTGAAACAGACCCGATCATCATCTTTAAAGATTAGAGACTTTTAAGCTTTTTGTAGATTTCTGATTGCAAACGGTACGTAAACATACGTTGATCCCGTTCATCTAATTGAATATCTAAAATTTCCAGATCAGCAAAAATCAAACCCAGGGTTTTGGTAAAGTTCTCTATTAATTTAGCCCTGAACTGCCTTTGAGATTCAGGAGAACTTTTGTGTTTGCCAAAAAAAGCAATGATTTGATGACCATTCACGAATCCTTGATCGTAATTCAAGATCAAAAAATCTAAAAATAAACGCTCATTTGCTCCCAGCATTAATCGAATCGACTTATTTAACTTATTCAGTTGATATCGATTGTAAACAATGAAAATAAAAATGATTAACATAACTCCTAAAGTAATCCCACCCAAAATAGAAAACTTCTCAACCCAGGTTCCTTCATCCAACGTACCAATGTATTCTGATTCATTTAATAAAGTTTGCAAGGAGGCTACCGTATATCCAGGCTCATCTAGTGAAGCTTTTACTAAATTATTCGACCAAATAAGGGAATCCCCACTTACATGCATGTAAGATTCTGTGGCATCCCCCTGTTGTTGCGCATTTAGGTAAATACGGTGTGGATTTTTCCATTGGTAGACCTTATAATTATCCTCCACATCAATGAAAAACATGGTATCATAGGCAAATTCTTTGTTCGGTTTATCGGAGATAATAAAATACCGGCCATTAAATACAAAGGGTTTCGTTTCTTTTGAATCCAGAAAATTCAAAACAATCGGTAACTTAATTTCTCCGGTTCGCGTGAATTTTTGGTTAAAAAAATCATACTCATAAATACCATAATCACGATTAAAAGCGGTCTTCTTTTCCGTATCGTTCATATTTACGGTGCTCAAAAGAACAAAACGATCTTTTTTAGATGAATACCCTGCCATTCCATCGAATATTGACTCAGGCATGTCTCCTTCTGCGGCTATACTTAACCATTCTTTGGCAATGAAATCATATTTAGTAATGATATTCGTTGATCTCCAGAAGCCATAGCCACCAAAGGAATAAATATCCTCTCCCCGCATAAACACACTACTCTTACAATTAGCTCCACGAAAAAAAGTATGATCTATACGCTTTAAGGTCCATTTAGATTTATCTAATAGATATACTTGCCCTGTACAATGAATCGTTAAATAGTAGGTGGAAGTTTGATTAATCCGAAATTCATGAATACCCTCAGCGGTAGGAAGAATTTCACGGAAATCCACATTTTCGGACTTAATGGTATCTAATTTCACCCATTCTGTGGCCAGATTAAAGCGATCAATTTCACGCGTAATGAGGTTTAAGCGTAAATAATTTACTGAGTGATCCTCTTGCCATTTAATAAACTGTCCAAGCCCATTGTAAGCGATTTGAATAAACAAGAAGAGGAACAGACTCGCTTTTTTTAGCATGGAATTGTGGTTGCGTCCCCAAAAATAACTAATTTTGTAAATTAACAAGGTTATTTAGCATTCAACGCATGACATTACACAGAGAAGGACGGACCCTATTATTCACTTCATTACTAATCGTATTAGTTATTAATGGCCTGGTTGCTAATTTCTTCCCTGAAAATGTTTATTTAAGAGAGGCTATCGTTGTCATCACTTCCTTGTTCTTCCTGATTATCTTACAATTTTTTCGTGTTCCCAAGCGTCACACCGAACTTAACCCTAAACATATCATCGCTCCGGCTGATGGTAAAGTAGTGGTTATCGAGGAAACCGTCGAAACCGAATATTTCAAAGGACCGCGCCGCCAGATTTCGATCTTTATGTCACCTATCAATGTGCACATTAACTTCAATCCAATCTCTGGAATCGTGTCGTATTTTAAATACCACCCAGGCAAATTTTTAGTCGCTTGGCATCCTAAATCGAGTACTGAAAACGAGCGTACAACCTACGTAGTAAAGCATGAAAATGGCACGGAGGTATTATTCCGTCAAATTGCAGGGGCTTTAGCGAAACGTATTTGCTGGTATGCAAAAGAAGGGGATGCGGTCGTGCAGGGGACGGAATTTGGCTTCATTAAATTCGGTAGTCGCATCGATATCTACTTGCCACTCGACGCAGAAATCTGTGTTAATCTAGATGACAAACCAGTAGGTGGCGAAACGGTGATCGCGAAATTAGCTTAAGACCACGTAGTCCAAGACTCCTCAATTAATCCGATTATTTTCTTTAGTCCTTGCTGATCCACTTCAGAAAAGTCCGCTAATTGATCTGAATCTAGATCGAAAACAAGTACGACCTCCCCATTCACAATCGCAGGCAATACGATCTCCGATTTCGACGCTGATGCGCAGGCAATGTGGCCCGGGAATGCTTCCACGTCAGGTACTAATACCGTTTCTTTTGTGGTATACGCATGGCCGCAAACTCCCTTGTGAAATGGAATTCTCGTGCAAGCGACAGGACCTTGGAATGGCCCTAAGACTAATTGATTTTCTTTCGTTAAGTAGAACCCCACCCAGAAAAAACCAAACACCTCGTGAACTGCCGCCGCAATATTTGCTAGGTTCGCGTATTTATCTGTTTCACCCGCTAGGAGTGATTGAATTTGGGGATATAATGACGCGTATTTTTCTTCGCGGGTTCCGTCTATTTTTACTAAATCCTCTGCCATCTTATGCGAAATAACGTTGTAACCAAGTGGTATTTGCTGCTTGCAACCAGCCTGCGCGGTAAGCGCCTAAAGACTCCGTTTGTAGCGGAATAATCTGAGTGGATGGTGCTAATAAGGGGTTATTTTTCAAAGCCGTCAGAGGGATCAACGTCAGCTCTTCGTCCTCCACCACTGCCGTGCTGCGATCGAAGAAGTCAATTCCTAAGTTTGCCCCCATTTCCTTAAACCAACGTGTCGATGCATCGATCGAACAACCGGACGCTGCATTTACCGTTTCGTCCACCGCTATGACGATCACTTGCTGAAAGCGAATCTCGAAAGAGGCGTTTAATCCTGCCCCGTGAGCCGCCCATTGGGTTAAGGCAGGTGCTAGGTATTGCTCAATCGATTCGATTTCCGAAACAGTAAATTTACGGTTCGCCTGGTAAACCCATACGCGGGAATCATCGGGCATTTGTTCAATGGATAAATACATAATATTACATGGATTGCTGCACTAACTCAGCTAAATCTACTACTTGGATGTGTTTTTCTTTGCCTACTTTATTTAATCCGTCTTGGACCATGACCATGCAGAAGGGGCACGCTAAGGCCACTTTGCTGACTCCAGAGTCGACCATTTCTTGCACTCTTTTCACCTGCACGTCTTCGCCTCCCGTTTCCGGTTCTTTGAATACTTGTGCGCCGCCCGCTCCGCAGCATAAACCTTTTGTTCTGCAACTTTTCAGCTCGACCAAATCCTTTTTTAATCCTGAAATGATCTCCCGTGGTGCTTCATAAATCCCGTTTGCCCTGCCTAAATAGCAGGAATCATGGTAGGCCACTTGTTCTACAGTGGAGCCATCGGAGGCCTTCACTTTACCGGAGCTGATTAATTCTGCCAAAAGCTGGCTGTGGTGAATCACTTCATAATTCCCGCCTAGCGTAGGGTATTCATTCTTGAGGGTATTAAAACAATGCGGGCAAGCAGTCACAATTTTCTTTACGGCATAGAGGTTTAATACCTCGATGTTAGACATCGCTTGCATTTGGAATAAAAATTCATTCCCCGCGCGACGAGCTGGATCCCCAGTGCATGATTCTTCTGTACCCAAGACGGCGAAACTGATGCCTACCTTTTGCAAAATCTCTGCAAAAGCTCTCGTCACTTTCTTGTGACGGTCATCAAAAGAACCGGCACATCCTACCCAAAAAAGAAATTCTGGCTGCTCCCCCGCTGCGGCGTACTCAGCCATCGTTTTAATCGTCTCCATTATTTCTTCTGTTGCTCGCGCATTTGCGTAACTGTTAATCGACTTCCATCTTCACTCCAACCTGGAGGCCCAAAAATATAGCCTATAACACCTTTCATACTTTTAGCGTTGGCCACATCTTTGACCATCTGCACCCATTCGTAAAAAGCAATTTTCGCTGGATTGTAGCTTTCAATTTGTTTCGTCAACCCATAAGAAGGCCGCTGATTTTCCGTAACAAAAGAACCAAACATCCGATCCCAAATGATCAATACCCCCGCGTAATTCGTATCTAAATAATCTAAATCCGTCCCGTGGTGCACGCGGTGGTGCGACGGCGTATTCAAGATATATTCAAACCAACGCGGCATCTTGTTAATCAATTCCGTGTGAATCCAATATTGATATAGCAAACTCGTTTGCTGGAAAAACATGACGATAAATGGATGAACCCCGATCAATGGTAGCCAAAGCCAAAAAATAAAGCCCCCTGATAAAGTACCTGTCCAGGTTTGGCGAAGCGCTGCGGCTAAATTATACTTAGGTGACGAATGATGCACCATATGAGAAGCCCAGTAAAAACGGATCTCATGTGAGATGCGGTGCACCCAATAATAGGTCAAATCCTCCCCGAAAAAGGCGAGTACCCAGACAGGCCAAGTTTGGCCTAAATCGAATAATTTCCAGTTATTGTAGACATAAAAAGAGGCCCCGAAGGTGATCGCTTTCGTCAAAAAACCAACTCCTAAATTACCTAAACCTAACCCGATGGACGTCATCGAATCCTTCGCCTCCACGAAATCCCGGTTCATTTTGTAGACGATGTACGATTCCATTATGACCGTGAATAGGAAAAAAGGTACTGCGTATAAAATTAAAGTAGGCCCCATCTTAGTTTAGTTTAACCACATTTCGTAAAAATAATTCAGATGACGCAATCGGTTTATCTGTCAATTTGCCTAATAAATTAGAGGTTATCACATGATTTCCAGAATTAGGAAAAGCCTCTGACTTTTTCAAACCAACTGGCGTACCTAATTGTTCAAACATCACTTTCATCGCATCCACCGAAACTACGTTATCTTGGTGCTCCTCGTCCTTGTAATAATAGCCCATGAATACGGGGATTTTTACCTTTTCAAAGACTTCTTTCGTCATCGCATGTGTCAATAAGTTTTGCACTGCCACCACGCCTTCTAGTCTGTAATGCAAGCTCCAATTCTCCGCATGTCCTGGCGCCATCACTGGAATATCTCGGTAATCGCTTCCCGTTATCAAGTGAGCCATTTGCAAGCCCCAAGGATTATCCAACAAAGTTGCATTCGGATCTTTAATCGCGATGCAAGGACCATAGAGCATCAAAGCCTTTATTTCTGGATGATTTGCCGCTAAGATAAGCGACATCGCTCCTCCAAAAGAGGTCCCCAAAACCACCACCTCATCACCCAATTTCTTCGCGATGGCATAGTAGTTTTCCACACTTTGGTAATATTCATCCGCCGTCACCGTCGCGTAGGTGGAATCCGAATCAGGCACTCCGTGACCTGCCACGCGAGCTAGTAATAGATTCGCACCGAAATGCTGAGCCAACTCGCGGTGCAAAGGATCACCTTCCATGGGAGAGGCAGAGAAACCGTGCACGTACATGAAAACGATTTTAGTCTTCTTAGGCTGAGCGGTATCTGCCCAAACAATGCGCGCCTCATTCCCCGGTTTCAACACCGTCTTCGATTCTTTCGAAGCGATATAAGCAGGTAGGGCTTGAGCTGAATCCGGGATGTCCGTCCAACTCGCGCTAGGCGTAAGCACCGGCGCCTCTGGTTTAGGTCCTACAAAATAGGCGCCTATCAACAGAACTAAAACGACAAGTATTTTCTTCATAGCTTATTCTTTTGCCCAATTCAAACGATCGGCAGGGTTAAATTTCCAAGGACTTTGGTTCGTCTCCACATTTGCAAACATCGCATTCCACGCGCCCGGCGCATCTGAAAGCTCCATAATCTGGAAGCGACGCATCTCTAAGATGATACTCAAGGGAGAAAGCTCCATCGGGCAAGCCTCTACACAGGCTTGGCAAGACGTACAGGCACGCAATTCCTCAGCAGAAATTCGATCAAACAATGATTTTCCATCTTCCACGAAAGTCCCTTTATTTGCCTTCAAAATACCGCCTACCTCTTCTAAGCGATCGCGAGTATCCATCATAATCTTCCGAGGAGAGAGGGCGCGACCCGTTTGATTTGCCGGACATTGCTCCGTGCATCGGCCACATTCCGTACACGAATAGGCGTCTAAGGCATTCTTCCAGGTTAAATCCATCACGTCTTTAGCACCAAACTTCGCGTTCGTTACTGGCTGCTCTTCCACTGGTTGACCCAGCATCAATTTGACCTCGTGCGTTACCGCTGGCATCGCAGACATCTTCGCAGAAGATTCCAGGCTGGAGAAATACGCGGACGGAAAGGCAAAAAAGATGTGCAAATGTTTTGAATACGTCACATAAAGAGCAAAAGCTAAAATTCCGCAGATGTGAAACCACCAAGCGACCCGTTCTAAAACCTGGAGAGCCTCCGTAGATAGTGTCGATAAAAAGCCAATAAATTGACCCGAGATAATAAACGATCCCACCGGCTGATAATGCTCCAGGCCTCGCGTTTGTAATACGGCATCTGTTCCATTCATCACCCACAAGGCTACCATCAAAACGACCTCAATGAGTAAAATTTGGTAGGCATCCTTCACTGGAAAACCTGTTAATTCTTTGTGATTTGAGGCTTGTAAACGACCTGTGCGAAATACCCCGCGACGGAGAAAAAAGAAAACACAAGCTACAAAAACACCCCCCGCTAAGAGTTCAAAAAAGTTCATTAAACCGGCATAGAAACTCCCTAAGAAAGGAGCGAAAAGACGATGTGTTCCTAAAATACCATCCAATACAATCTCTAAAACTTCGATATTGATTAAAACAAATCCGATGTAGAGCAGGAAGTGAAAAAAGCCAACTAGAGGCTTAGTAAACATCTTCTTTTGGCCGAAAGCCAAGAGCGCCATTCGCTTAAATCGCTCAAAAGGATGATCGCTTAATTCTACTGGACGAGCTAAACGAATGGTTTGAATAATAAGCGAAAACCGCTGAAAAATAAGGTAGGCCATTCCCCCTAAAAGGGCGATAAATAACAATTGAGGCAAATAGTTCATCGTTGATGCAGAATTTACATAAATGTAAAATAAAACTACGATAATTCCTTTTTCAAAAAGCGTCCCGTGTGACTATTTTTCTCTTTAGCAATCTGCTCCGGAGTTCCGCTCGCCAGCAATTGACCCCCAGCGTTACCCCCTTCAGGCCCCATATCGATTATATAGTCGGCCACTTTGATCACATCCATATTGTGTTCGATGATCAAAACCGTATTCCCTTTATCGACTAATTTCTGTAACACATCTAATAACAGGCGCACATCTTGAAAGTGCAATCCAGTGGTAGGCTCATCTAAGACATATAGCGTCTTACCGGTATCCTTTTTCGATAGTTCTTCTGCTAATTTAACGCGCTGTGCTTCTCCCCCTGAAAGGGTGGTTGCGTGTTGACCTAAGGTGATATAGCCTAAACCTACTTCTGCCAAAGTCTGCACACGGCGGAAAATACGCGGTTGGTTTTCAAAGAATTCCAAAGCCTGCTCGACCGTCATATCCAGTACATCGGAGATCGATTTACCCTTGAATCGAACCTCCAAAGTCTCGCGGTTAAAGCGTTTCCCCTTGCATGTTTCGCATTCCACCAACACATCTGGCAAAAACTCCATCTCAATCTTCTTGCGACCCGCTCCCTCACAACCTTCACAACGGCCACCTTTCACATTGAAACTAAATCGTCCCGCCTTGTATCCGCGTATTTTTGATTCTGGTAATTCACAATACAGCGTACGAATGTCGCTGTACATATTCGTATACGTGGCAGGATTAGAACGAGGCGTACGGCCGATCGGACTTTGGTCTACCTCAATGACTTTATCAATATTTTCTAAACCCGTAATTGCTTTATGTGGCATCGCATCTCGCTTCGTGCGATCGAAATGCTGCTTCAATTTCAATACCAAGGTATCGTGTATCAAGGTCGATTTACCAGACCCAGAAACCCCAGTCACCACTGTCAGAGTACCCAAGGGTAATTTCACCGATACATTCTTCAAATTATTCCCAGTCGCCCCCTTCAATTCAATGCTCAAACCATTGCCTTTTCGACGAACGGATGGAATAGCAATCTCTAAAGCCCCATTCAGATAAGCCGCCGTAGGCGTCTTCAATTTCAAAAACTCGGAAGGGGTACCTGAACCCACCACATTTCCGCCGTGACGTCCAGCGCCCGGACCGATGTCCAAAATATAATCAGACTCCAGCATCATGTCCTTGTCGTGTTCCACGACTAGCACCGAATTACCTAAGTCCCTTAAATCTTTTAAGGCTTGTATCAATTTCTCGTTATCTCGCTGGTGCAAACCGATACTCGGTTCGTCCATGATGTACAAAACACCCACGAGTTGCGTCCCTATCTGGGTCGCTAAGCGAATCCGCTGCGCCTCTCCACCCGAAAGACTTTTCATCGGACGATCGAGTGTCAAATAAGTCAAGCCGATTTGGGTTAAAAAGCCCACCCGTTTTCTAATCTCTTTCAAGACCTCTACCCCGATCTGCTGCTGGCGATCGCTCATCCGTGTTTCTACGTCAGAGAACCAGGCCTCCAGTTCGGTGATATCCATTTGGACTAATTGCCCAATGTGTTTATCTGCGATACGAAAGTGCAAGGATTCTTTCTTCAAGCGATAGCCCTCGCATTCTGGACATTTCTTAATAATCATGAAATCCTTTAACCAGTCTTGCGTCTTGTCAGAACCCGACTCTTGCTGGCGCTTCAAAAAGTTCACGATACCATCGTATTTCGTATTCCATTCGGTTCCCTCGTATTTCTTCGACGGCACAGCAACTGGCGCATCAGAACCATACAACATTAATTCCACGGCCTCCGCTGGAAACTTCGCGATAGGGGTAGAAAGGCCAACTTTGAAGGGCTTTAAGAGCACTTCTAATTGCTTAAATATCCAAAGCTCCCGGTATTCCCCGATGGGCGCAATCGCCCCGCGGATAATGCTCAAAGAACGATCTGGAATAACAGAATCTTCTGTGATCTCTTCTACCACTCCCAGGCCATTGCAACAAGGGCATGCGCCATAAGGACTGTTGAACGAAAAGGTATTCGGAGCGGGTTCGTCATAAGACAAACCTGTCGCCGGATCCATTAAGGTCTGGGAGAAATAATGTAATTTATTCTTAGCATCTAGGACGTAGACTTGTCCTTTGCCTTGGTTCATCGCCGTTTGTAGGCTCTGGGATAAACGCAAGCGTTCGTCCTCTGCCACCACTAAACGATCGACCACTATTTCGATATCGTGTACTTTAAAACGATCGACCTGCATCTTCGGTTCGATGTCAAAAATCTCCCCATCAATCCGCACCTTCGTATAGCCCCACTTTGCGATTTGCACAAATAACTCGCGGTAATGTCCTTTACGGCCTTTGACTACAGGCGCTAGTAACACTACTTTACCTTTATTGAATTGGGTTAATAAGGTCTCGATGATTTGATCGACGGATTGCTTCACCATTTTCTCGCCTGAAAGGTAAGAAAATGCCTCCCCAGCACGTGCATATAATAGACGCAAGAAATCATAGATTTCAGTGGTCGTTCCTACCGTAGAACGCGGGTTTTTAGAGGTTGTCTTTTGTTCGATAGAGATCACCGGCGAAAGGCCTTCGATCTTGTCTACGTCCGGACGTTCCATGTTTCCTAGGAAAGAACGGGCGTAAGCGGAGAAGGATTCCATATAACGTCTTTGGCCCTCTGCATAAATCGTATCAAAGGCTAAAGACGATTTTCCCGACCCCGAAATACCTGTCACCACTACGAGCTGATTGCGCGGAATGGATACATCTATATTCTTTAAATTATGCTCGCGTGCACCCAGCACTTGAATGTGGGAAAATCCGGTAGAATCTGACGCGTTTGAAGCCATAGGTTGGGAATCGATCGATCCACAAAGGTACAAAAAAAGAGGCTCCCCTTAAAGGGGCAGACTCAAACTAATTTTAATAATATTAAATGGATGATTTCGTTAAAAGAAAAAATTTACTGCTTTTAAAAAAAATAAATTAATCGCAATGGACCGTTCCATTATTTTATTTTAAAAAGGAAGATTAAACTAGTAGCTTTGTCTATAAATTTAACCAATGAGAGCACTCTTCATTTTTTCTCTATTTCTGTTAAGTGCATGCGCGAGCAATCAAAAGATGTATGTCTTGAATACCCGGTGGAAGGATGCTCCGCAGCCAGCTGCAGGAGATTATGCAGATCCTGCCGCTTGGTCAGCCTTGCCGTCTCGCTATGACGCAGCAGATTTAGTCCCGCGCAAGTCCTTTTTGAAAGATAATCAGGCTGAATCTAAAGCCGATGTCTTCTTTATTCACCCCACCATATTTACCTATAAACCAGAAAACGAATACGTTTGGAATGCTTCTATGACAGATGCAGCGTTAAATATGCGCACAGATAGCTCGACCATCTTAAATCAAGCCACTGCGTTTAATGCAGCAGGGCGAGTTTTTGCCCCGCGCTATCGTCAGGCACATTACCAAGCTTTTGTTACCGAATACAAAGAGGACAAAGCAGCTGCGTTAGATGTAGCTTATTCTGATGTGAAAAGAGCTTTTGAGTATTATTTAGCCAAAGAAAACAAGGGTCGCCCTATCATCATTGCAGGTCACAGCCAAGGTACGGTTCATGCAACACGATTATTAAAAGAATTCTTTGATGGCAAAGAATTAGGTAAGCAACTCGTAGCTGCTTACATCATTGGAATTGCGACTCCTAAAAATATTTTTACCCAAATACCGGTTTGCACAAGCCCGAATCAAACAGGTTGCTTTATTGCCTATACCACTTTTTTACAAGGTTATTTACCGCCTTGGCATCCAGGTACGGTGACGGAATTGGCCTCGGTAAATCCTTTAACCTGGTCCACGGATGAGGGTTTTGCCTCGAAAGAAAAGAACATAGGGGGAGTTTCCTATGGTTTTAAATACGTAAAAGAATTTGCGGATGCGCAAAACCATTTAGGTGTCTTGTGGACGAACACACCCTACGTTCCTGGTCGTTCTTTTGTCAAATTGAAAAACTGGCACAAGGCGGACATCAATTTATACTACCAAAATATTAGAGAAAACGCTGTATTACGTGTTAACACGTTCCTCAGCCAAAAATAAGTCTATGCCTAACTGCCTTGTAATTATGGCGGGTGGAATCGGAACCCGATTTTGGCCCATCTCCAGAAGTACTTATCCCAAACAATTCCACGACGTTTTAGGCGTAGGAAAAACGATGCTGCAACAAACGGCAGAACGTTTTGATGGAATTGTAGCGAAAGAAAATATCTATGTCGTAACCAGCGAAGAATTCGCAGGCATCGTTCAAGAACAACTCCCTTTTCTTAGTCCAGATCAAATTTTAAAAGAACCCCAGCGTAAAAATACAGCTCCTTGCATCGCCTATGCGGCCTATAAGATTAGCAAAAAGCACCCAAAAGCAAAGCTAATTGTTGCCCCAGCCGATCATGTGATCTTAAAAGAGGAGGCATTTAAAGCCCGGATTAATGAAGCCATTGAGGTGGCTAAAAATGAACCCGTATTAGTGACTTTAGGAATTGTTCCTACTCGCCCTGATACAGGTTATGGCTATATACAATACCATGACTCTGCAGAGGCGGCAAAAACGGTAAAAACATTTACCGAGAAGCCTAACTTAGAATTAGCCGAGGCATTTTTAGAAAGTGGTGACTATGTATGGAATGCAGGAATTTTCGTTTTCTCGATTCCCACCTTCAAACACGAACTAACCAAACATCTTTCTCGACTTGCTGAGCAATTCGAAGAAGGTCGAGCCTATTATTACACCGAAGAAGAGCCTGGTTTTATTAAAAAGGTCTATGCCGTTTGCAAGAGCATTTCGATGGACAATGGGGTGATGGAAAAAGCACGTGATGTAAAAGTGATCTTGGCGGATATCGGCTGGTCGGATTTAGGCACGTGGAAATCTTTGCATGAGATCAATGAAAAAGATGATCAATTGAATGCAGTTGATGCGAATGCCATGTTATATGAAACAAAGGATTGCATCATTAAAGCCCCTAAAGATAAATTAGTAGTGATTCACGGCTTATCGAATTACATCGTGGCTGAACACGGAAATGTATTAATGATTTGTCCCAAAGATCAGGAGCAACAAGTGAAACAGTTCGTGGAAGATGCGACAAAGCTAGACACTAGCTTCAGCTAAGATTCAATCATTTCAATTAAGGTATTGAAATCTCCAATCAGCTGAATTCTTGCCGGAATAGGTTCGGGAGAGTGCAATACATTGTATCCTGTCAATAATATTTGGGAATCTGGAATATGCTTGTCTAATTCTGCCACATAAGCAGGCAATACATCCTGTGATGGTTCGGTTGTAAATACACTGAAGACATAATCGGGTTGGTGTATTTCGTAGGCCAAACATAATTCATCAAAAGGCAAAGATTGACCTAAGTATACCGCTGAATGCTGGCGAGCGCGGATTAAGTAACTCGCAAATAGTAATCCAATTTCGTGCATTTCACCTTCTGGCAGATACAATAAAAATTTCTTTGCATTCGCTTTCGGTTTTGCCATTTGAGAATCAATGGCAGCAATAATTTTCTGACGAATTAAATGCGTGATAAAGTGCTCCTGAGCTGGTCCCACAGAACCAGAAAGCCATAAAGTACCTAATCGCGTCAAAAAAGGATAAATCACCCGAAGCATAAAGTTTTCAAAACCATACGCATCCGTAATGGACTTTGCTAACACCTGGAAACGATACTCGTCCAAGTCCATCATCGCTACGGTAATGGCTTGAATGTGTTCTGGATAATCTAAATCACCACCGGAAAGTTCAAGAATTTTTTCAGAAATTTCAGCTTCGGATAATTCAGCAATTTTGGAAATCTTGATCCCTCCTTTATTTTGAAGAGTCGCAATATTTAAAATTCGCTTTAACTCATTGTCAGAATAGGTACGAATCCCCGTTTCAGTCCGAACTGGTTGAAGTAAGTGATACCGCTGCTCCCAAATACGTATCGTATGAGCTTTTATGCCACTAAAATTCTCTAAATCCTTTATAGAGTACACGTTCATCAACATTGTAACACGGGAGTTAGAAAAATGTTTAGAAATTAAATTGTAAAAGTAGCCAATGTCCTAAAAAGAATAAAAACTGTAGAGCAGCAATGAGTCTAAAAAGACTTGATTTGGAAGGGAATGGCGTATTTTGATAGGCTAAATGAAAAAAGAACGAGGCCATCCACCAAGCTAAAAAGTTTTGCGTAGGCACCTGAATTCCGGCCCAAGTCCAGAAATCAAAATGCACGGCCACCGGCTCGATTAAAAAATCCAATGCTGTCATCAGTCCAGCTCCTATCGCCGCTTTGCTGATTTTACCAGCAATATTCCATTCTTCCACTAAGGCACTAGTCGCTAAGACAAGCACAAGCCAATTCAAGCCAATGGTGATGGGTACGTTAATCAACTTAAATCCTAAGGTCTTCCCATAACTATAAACCCCGAAAATTTGACCCGTCCTTACTCCTTGCACCTCTAAAAACCAACCAGCAATGGCAAGAGAAGCTAAAAAAAGATACGCTTGAAACGAGGGCTTGGGAAAATAAACCACACAAATGAAAGCTGTAAACCAAAGTGTTAGAGGTACTAAAGAAGTAAAAAGTGATGCTGTTGCAGGCAAATGCATTCCGATTAAGCCGGCAGCATATAAGACAATCAAAAAACGTTTGAGAAATACAGGGTTCATACGATTGTTTTCTAAACAAATGTAGACAAAATAACACAAAAAAAGCCCCAGTATTTCTACTGAGGCTTTTTGGGCGGATGATGGGATTCGAACCCACTACCCCTGGTACCACAAACCAGTGCTCTAACCGAGTGAGCTACAACCGCCATTTGGGACTGCAAAAATACGCAAAGCTTCCAATATTGCAAAAGAAAGCCGAAAAAAACGGGAGAATTTTCATCCTCCCGTCCATTTGTTTTATTTCTGAGCTGCTTGGTAACGCGCTTCCGCTTTGTTCCAATCCACTACACTCCAGAATGCGTCGATGTAATCTGGACGCTTGTTTTGGAATTTCAAATAGTACGCGTGCTCCCAAACATCTAATCCGATCACTGGGAAGCCTTTTACGTCAGCCACATCCATCAAAGGATTGTCTTGGTTAGGAGTGCTAGAAACGGCTACTGAACCATCTTTCTGCGCTACTAACCACGCCCAGCCTGAGCCAAAACGTGTTAAACCTGCTTTCTTGAACTCTTCTTTGAAGGCATCAAAAGAACCAAATTTCGCATCAATTGCTTTCGCTAAAGTGCCTACTGGGGCTCCACCACCGTTTGGCGATAAGATATTCCAGAATAAATCGTGGTTAAAGTGACCACCGCCGTTATTACGAACCGCAGGAGATAATGTAGAGATAGAAGTGAATAATTCTTCTAAAGACTTTCCTTCTAACTCCGTTCCAGCTACCGCTGCGTTCAAGTTCGTCACATACGCATTGTGGTGACGATCGTGGTGAATTTCCATGGTTAATGCATCAAAATGCGGCTCTAACGCATTGTTTGCATACGGTAATGGGGCTAATGTAAATGACATACTATTTTAGTTTAAATGGTGTTATAAATGGTAAATGGTGAATGGTGAATGGTATTTTAATGGTGAATGGTAAGTGGTGAATGTTTTTGACTTTTCATTTACCATTTACCATTCACCATTTACCATTTTATTAGCGTCGCATGGAAAAGAACTCCTTTAATAGTTGTTCTGATTCATTTGCCAAAACCCCTCCAACAATCTCTGTCTTCGGGTGTAAAATCCCTGTTCCAAGTTTTTCAAAACCGCGCTTCTCTTCTGAAGCACCGTACACTAATCGCCCTAATTGTGACCAATAAATAGCTCCAGCGCACATCAGGCAAGGCTCTAAAGTCACGTAAAGCGTGCAATCTTTTAAGTACTTAGCGCCGATTGTTTGTGCGGCAGAAGTAATCGCTATCATCTCTGCGTGAGCCGTTACATCGGTCAAAATTTCCGTTTGGTTGTAGGCCTTTGCCACGATTTTACCTTGGCAAACCACGACCGCCCCTACCGGAATCTCTTCGTCCTCTAAAGCCCGCTCCGCCTGTTTAAGCGCGAGGCTCATGTAATATTCATCCTCGTTTGGAATCATAAAACGTCTGATATTTTAGTCAAGCGATGACGTAAATAGAAATCCAACAACACAATCGCTGACATCGCCTCCACAATAGGCACTGCACGCGGTACAACGCAAGGGTCGTGGCGACCTTTGCCGGATACAACAATTTTTTCGCCAGAATTGTTCAAACTATCCTGATCCTGCATAATGGTAGCCACAGGCTTGAACCCTACACGGAAATAGATGGGCTCTCCATTCGAAATACCACCCTGAATACCCCCTGAATGATTAGTGACTGTGCTTACTTTGCCTGCTTCGTCTTTTATAATAATATCGTTATGCTGAGATCCGCGTAATCCTACTCCTTCGAATCCAGAACCATATTCAAAACCTTTTACCGCGTTGATACTTAACATCGCTTTACCTAATTCGGCATGCAATTTATCAAATACAGGCTCGCCTAAACCCACCGGGCAACCCGTGATGTAGGCAGAAACGACGCCCCCTACAGAATCCCCTTGCTTGCGGATTTCGTCGATGTAGGTGAACATTTCTTCGGCTAATTTGGTATCGGGGCAACGCACGGCGTTTGTTTCTGCAACCCCTAAATCCAATTGCTCTACGGGCGTTGTTAATTTCAAGGTTCCCACTTGTGAAACGTAAGCGGTTATTTTTACACCTATTTGGTTTAAGACTAATTTTGCCAAAGCTCCAGCAGCCACACGCGCCACCGTTTCTCTCGCCGAGCTACGGCCACCTCCACGGTAATCGCGGATGCCATATTTTTCTTGGTAGGTAAAATCGGCGTGCGAAGGACGGAATTGATTCGCAATATGTGAATAATCTTTCGAGCGTTGGTCTTCATTCCAAACTAACATCGCAATGGGCGTGCCTGTTGTTTTTCCCTCGAAAACGCCTGATACTACTTCTACTGAATCGGCTTCCTTGCGTTGGGTCGTGATGCGCGATTGGCCCGGTTTACGGCGATCCAATTCAGATTGAATAAAATCAAAATCAAAATCGACTCCCGCTGGACAACCCGTCACTACTACCCCAACCGCAGCGCCATGAGATTCACCAAAGGTGCTAATTTGAAATATTTTACCGTATATACTGCCCATATTATTATTTTTTGGCCTTAATTATCAAAATGAAAAGCCAGAATAAAACTAGCCCTAGTAAAGCATTAAAAATCTGTTTCCAATCATTCCAGCGATAACCAATCACTTTATCCGCTGCTAACTTTTCGAGTCCCCGATACAGCAACATCGTTTCGGTTTGCGTATTCAAAAGGCGATCGGAAGGCTGACCGCTTACCGCTAAAATTGCCTCAGAACGCAAGGTGTCGTAAGCCGCTGTTCGGGTATTAAAGAAGATCCAGTTAAAATAGGATTTCAGTGCAAATTTACCCGGTTGCGATGGAATAATCAGTATTTTCTCTGTTTTATTGCCGAACATTTTATCTCCATAGGGATAAACGGAACTTTGAGTCCCTACAGGGTAGAAATTGAGAAAGTAATCCGACTCGATTAATTTGGAATCCCAGAGGATGCTATTACCGTCGCCCACCACACTCGAAATATAAGCCACCGTGTCCCCGGTCTGAACCTGAACTTGCGAAAGGGTCTCCTCTAGGTGAAAATCTCCCACAGGAATCTTCCCTTTCAAAGGATGATTAGGTAATTCCTTCGGACTTATAACGATGGGTTTCGAACTAAATACTACCTTCTCGTTATTTTTCAATAAGTGTAAACTCAGGGAGGGTATCACTATTTTCTTCGCATCTAAAGCAAAAAAGGTCGACTGAAAGAAGCGATATTCGGTATATTTTTTATTCTTGTAAACTACCTTGGAGACTTTTACTTCCTGGAGGCCAAAACTTTCTTCCCAACAGTTTTTAGGCCTTATTTTCTGAATCAGAGGAGGAATTTGTACATCGTTTCGATCAAAACTATAACGCGTCGAATTATCATCTGGAATAAATAAAGAGAATTTCAACGTAAATCCTTGACCCACAAATGGCTGAAATTGGGTGGAGGTGAGGGCTAGAAAAAGGGAACTTTGGCCCTTAAATAAATCTTCAATTTGCGCCTTGGTATCTTCCACAACCTCTTCTTTTTGCGCTGACTCACTGATTAGCAAGGCAAAGGCTTCTGTTTTTAAAGATTGCTGATTAACGATCACCTCAGCTGGTGGAATGAGTAGTGAGCCGGTGGCGGATGCCTGATAATATTGGGAGAATGTATAGGAATAAACCGATTCCCCATTTTGAATATCAGTCGCTTTCGACCTGGAAACTCCTAATTTTCGCAATCCAGGCAATTCTGGAAATTTAAAAATGGGAGTCTCGATACTCGCGTTGGCTGATTTAATGATGAAAGACAAAGAAAAATTCTCCTCTAACGTGATTGATTTCTCCCCCACGAGCAATGTGGCTTGTGCATTCAACTCGGTGATAGCGAGCAAAAAGACCCAGAAGAAATAGAAAAAACGCCTCATTGCTGCAATTTAAGAAATCCTAAGCAAAGACCGCATTATCGAAAAATTCGAAGACGAAAAGATAAACCAATCGCCACATAATGATCTTCCGGATGGAGAAAACTTTGGCCTGCTGATATATCTAATTTTAAGTCATCATTCACATAATAGGCAAATCCTGCGTCATAAGAATGATCCGCGAATTCAGAGGCGGGAAACCTTCCAAATACCTCGACATAGGCATAACCCTTTTTACCAATTAATACACTAGGTGCCACCCGATAAATTCCCTCAAAGGATCCATTTGAATGTAGTTCGGCTCCTACATTGTACCCAATGCCAGAGCGCTCATTGAAATCATTTTGCATCGTAAAAACCACGTCACCTATCGAGTGGCCACGCAAGTTTTTTTCTGAAAAATCCCGGTTTTGGTGGTCCCAATTATAGTGAACGATCACAGAGGTTCGAGGTTTCCAACCTGAAGGCTGAAATAAGGCCCATTTAAATCCGATGGCCTCTGTTTGAAAACGAGTCTGCTGACCCGGCTCTTGGGCTAGAACGGAAACATAGCGCAATTCTAATCGCTTACTCAAGCCGTATTTCAACAAGGAAGTAGGAAACAGGTATTCTCGATTAGAACGATTAAAGCCTATTTCGGCTTGTATAAATCCTTTTTTAACAATGAAAGGGCATTCCGTTTGATCTGGGCGATCAGTTTCAATACGCCCCTCACTCTGAGCAAGAGTGACGACAGACCAAAGTAAAAAGAATACAATCCGAGCAAACATACCTCGAAGATAGTATTTTTTAGTCTAGCCTAAAAATTTATTTAGAAGAACCTTTTAAAATAAAGCCTAAAGCTCCATAAAATTCAACAAAATAGATAGCCTGCTCCGCATGATCGACCGAACGGCCCGTGGTACGAATATCCCATAATTTTGTTGCCCCCGTCTTAAAAGTCGTTTCGAAGAACAATAATTTAGAGAAATTAAACTTTAAACCTGTCTTCAAGGAAGCGCCACCACCGGCCAGATTCCAATAATTATTTTTGCCTACCCCAAAAACATAGACATCAGAACGAGGCACTAAAGCACCTATCCCAATTCCTTGCATCCAATCTATCGCGAAACGACTCTTCTTACTTTGGAAAAGGGTTTTGTAATGTTCTATTTCAATCGAAGCGTAGTTGTAGCCGTCCGTATGTTCTAAATGGACAAATTTATCTGGATCTAATTCTAACGGCGTTTGGTTAAACGTACCCACATAAGCTGGGTTTACGGTAATGGCTGGAGTTGAAGTCTGCGGATTAACAAAGCCAGTCACGCTCACTGTTTGACCATCTGTTACCACGTATTTCATGTGATCCCAACCAATACTAATCGAAAGATTGTCCTTTATAAAATAGCCTGCATGGAAATTAAACTGCGGAATGGATAACAATTCGGGATCTACATAAGTTCTAAAGTCACTAACGGGGGTAGGGAAATCTAATGCCTTTGCATTTAACAACGTAAAATCATAACCTGGACCCACAAACCGGATATCCGAATTTGCATAGGCAGATCGATTATACCCCCAAGTGATATAATAAGAGCCTTTTTTATTCGTTTGTTGAGAAAAAGAAGTAAGACTCAACAAACTTAACAAGGCAATAAATATTGATTTTTTCATTGGGGTGATCATAAATTTAATTTGCTAAGGTCGGTGTTTTTTAGACCAAAAACTTGAATTTAAGTAGAAAATCGGAAGACGATAACTATAATTCAGTCATATTGCCGTAAATTGCATCCCGAATTCATTACCATTACCTTATGAGAAAACCATCTGCGAAATTTGAAAACAAAACCTTTACGTTAGGTGAGAAGCTAACGGAAGAGCAGAAAGAATACTTCAAGAAGTATGGAGTAATTCAATTTAAGAAGTTTATTGAACCTGAAACAGCGGAAATTTTCATTTCGGAATTAGCGAAAATTGAGAAGCAATGGCTAGAAGAAGGTATCGAAAAAGTGAAAGGGATTCCATTAAAGTTTGGTAAAGACCACGAAGGAAACCCGATGATTCAGCGCATGTGCTTCACAAATCAGTTTAGCCCTGTTTTAGCGGAATTAATCAGAGATCCACGCTTGCAATTGCTGATTGAATTACTATCCCCTTATGAAGGTCGCATTAGCGAGGATGAAAAAGATGGATTGGTTTTCAATCATTACATAAATCAACCGAATTCAAAGTTTAGCCAAATGGGCTGGCACACTGATAGCCCGCGTGATTTATTTTTAGGCCAAAAAATCCTTCCGATGTTAAACGTAGGGATTCACCTAGATAATTGCCCTTCTTCTAATGGTGGTTTACGCGTACTTCCTGGCACACATACGCAAGGGGTTTTGAAGTTGCTATTCGGTAAGAAGCAATTCATCGACCACAAACCAGATCCAAGAGAGGCGGCGTTCGAGATCGAACGTGGCGATTTAACGATACACGATGGCCGCTTATGGCACCGCGTAGAGGTTTCTCCTAATGTAGGCGAAAAATCCCGTCGGCGCGTTATGTATGTTCCCATTATCACCGGAAAATACAAACCGAAAACAGATCAAAGTAAGACTCCATTCTACCACCGCTTTGCGAAAGTAGTAACGAAATAAAAAAAGCGGCTCTTTTCGAAGGGCCGCTTTTTTTATGATTTAGATTCTAAATACGATTGTAAAATGATCGTGGCAGATACCCGATCGACCGTCCCTTTTTCTCTTCGGTCTTTCTTCGACATCCCTCCCGCAATCATCGCCTGCATCGCGAGCTTAGACGTAAAGCGTTCGTCGTGTTCTTCTAAAGGGATTAAGGGGAACTTCTTGCGGAAGCTTTTAATAAAAATTCGAACTCCAGCGGTGGAATCCGTGTCCGTATTATCTAGGTTTTTAGGCATCCCGATGACTACTTGATCCACCGTTTCCTTGGCAAAATAGCTTTGAAGAAAAGCTAGTAGCGTATGTGTAGGAACTGTGTCTAACCCATTTGCAATAATCTGCAAGGGATCTGTGACAGCAATACCAGTCCTTTTCAACCCAAAATCAATGGCTAGAATGCGCCCCATCTTAGGAATTTAAAAACCCCTTGTCGCGCAAAATTTTATCCAGTAACTTTTTGTCATTATCGTTATTGAATACGCTAAATGGCAAGTGCAGAAATTGGTATTTACCCATTTCTAAAATATACGAATCCTTGTCCTTGTAAGCCCCTACAATCATATCCCATTTAATCATTCCACCTTCTTTATCAGAAAGCTTCATGAAGATTTGGCGGCTATCAATTTCATAGCGGTATTTGTCAAATAATTGCTTGTATTGGGCTAATTGAGTGATTCCTGTAAATTGAATCAACCAGAAAAGAATATATCCGATGGCACCGACCGCAATGAAAATATAGATCCAGTAGTTTTTATACGTTCCCGTTAAATTCAAAGCCACATTTCCTAAAACAAGTACCAAAGGAATAAACGCAAACTTCCATTGGTTAGAGAAAAGCTGACGCATACACAAGCCGACAAACTTGTTTTTTTCTAACGCGAATTTCTTCGTTTTAATCGCTAGTGGATTCGAAGGTGCTTGCATTTGGCGCTGTTGAGCACCGTACATTTTAGACATAAGGAATGATTTTTAAACGCTAATTAAGGCGTAAAGGTACGAAAATTGGATAATTTTGGTAATTTTAAAGCGTACAATTTGAATTAAAGCAATCCCTATGTCTGCCAAACAAGTTCTCGATGGTCCTGCCCTCCTTCAAAAAATCCGTAGAATTGCCTTTCAAATCTATGAGAATAACTTCGAAGAGACCGAAATTGTTATCGCGGGAATCGTAGGCGAGGGTTTCGCTTTCGCCGAGCTGTTGTGCCAGGAGATCAAAAGTATCTCAAAAATCAAAGCCATTCCAGTCAAAATTGACTTAAACAAGGAACATCCCTACGAGCGCCCGGTAAAATTCGAAGGGGGAACAGATGCCTTAGAGAACAAGGTAATCATCGTGGTAGATGACGTTTTGAACACGGGTCGCACTTTTTCCTACAGTTTAGCCCCTTTCCTAAGCATGCACGTAAAACGCATACAAGTGGCTGTCATCGTAGATCGAAACTATAAGCGCTTTCCAATTTCGGCGGATTATAAAGGGTATGAACTTTCAACGACGCTTTCCGAGCACGTGCAAGTGATCTTGTCAGATCCAGCAAAAAGAGGGGTGTATTTAGCTTAGTTTTTCTGCCAAATCTCCCAAGCCTTATCAGCCTGGCCTTGTAACATCTCCAATCCGGCATAGATGCCTCCCACGTTGTGTTCCAGTCCCGCTCTCAAGAAAGCAGTCTCTAATGGGTTATAGACGATATCGTATAAATAATGTTGCTTGTTCAGCAATTCGTAAGGAATAGGCGGCTTGTCGTCTACCTTTGGAAACATTCCTAGCGGGGTTGTATTGACGATAAGGCCGATTTCTTCCATGAGTGAAGGCATAGATTCGTAGGTCACCGTTTCATCCGAAGCTTGACGAGAAACTTTAACTACCTCAAATCCCATATCTTCTAAGGCCACAATGATCGCCTTTGCAGCCCCTCCTTGACCTAAAACGCAGGCCTTTAAGGATCCGAAGTTTTTAAATTTATCCCAAAACTCCACCGTCGTACGAAATCCCCAATAATCAGTATTATAACCACGGGTATAGCCGTCTTCAGCGATTTTAATAGTATTGACTGCACCAATCGTGGCGGCAGCTAAATCGATCTCATCCAGCAAAGGCATGACCAATTGCTTGTAAGGGATGGTCACGTTTAGACCTTTCAGATTCGGATTCGCAGCTAATATCGCTTTGAATTCATCGATGCTGGGAATGGGAAATTGCTCGTAAGCGTGAGTTTCAGAGAGACCCAGCTTTTCGAATTTTTCGGTAAAATAGGCTTTGGAAAAAGAATGACCTAAAGGATAGCCGATCAGACCATATAAATGCGAGATAGCCATCTTATTTGCGTTTTGAAATCAATCCCCAAAGAATAGGCAAAACAGAAACACCCACGATTCCTAAAACAACTTTCTCGAAATTTGCCTTCACAAATTCGTTATCGCCTAAGAAATAGCCAGCCGTAGAAATACTACTGACCCATAGGGTAGCCCCTAGAAAGCCGTACAACAAATAAACAGGATAAGACATGCGACCTGCACCCGCCACGAAAGGAGCTACGGTGCGAACGATAGGAATGAAACGCGCTAGGATAACCGTTTTGGGGCCATATTTGGCATAAAACTCCTCTGTTTCTTCAATGTGCTTGCGCTTCAAAAACAAGACCTGTTCGCGCTCTCGAATGATGTTACTAAAGTATTTACCAATAAAATAGTTGACTTGATCTCCTAAAAGAGCCGCCCCGATTAACAAGGGAATCACCGTTCCTAAAGATAACTGACCACTTGCAGCAGCTAATAAGCCCACCGAAAATAATAGGGAATCCCCTGGCAAAAAAGGCATCACCACTAATCCCGTTTCTACAAATACAATCAGAAACAAGAGACCATAGGTCAATGCGCCGTGAGCGGCAATGAATTCCGACAAAAAAGTTAAGGGATCCTTTAATAGATCTAACAAGAGCTGCAGCATCCGAACTATTTCGTTAAGAAGTGGTCAAACGTATCGCCACGTAATCCTAAACGAATCGTTTCTAGTGAAACTACTTCCTGAGGAGCAATATTTCCTACGTTTACGTTCGCTCCTACTAGTTTTACGAACCAAACTTGTTGTGATTTTTGCGGTGCCTCCCAGATGATTTTCTCCTCTGGAATCTCCGTTAAAATTTCTTCTACTAAACCTTGGCGAACCTCTCCAGATGCACGGAATAACCCCACATTACCTCCTTCACGCGCCTCTCCGATTACTTTCCAAGCACCCGCTTCTAATTCCATGCGCATCAATTTAATCCACTTATAAGGAGGGATAATTTTTGCTTCGTCCTTAGAACCCACTTCTGAAAGTACGGTCACCTGTGTAGCCAACGTGCGAATTAATTCACACTTAATGTCAGACTCCATTTCGATCGAACCATCCGAAACTTCCGCATGCTCCATACCGAATTCGTCTAACAGACGACGGTAATCTTCGAATTGACCACGGATATAAAAGGCTTCAAAAAGCGTACCTCCAAAATAGACCGGAATGCCAGCTGATTTATATATAGCTAATTTCTCTTTTAAATTAGGTGTGACATAGGAAGTTGCCCAGCCTAATTTTACGATGTCGGTATAATCAGCGCTGGTCTCTAAGAAATCTTCTACTTGACGCAGACTTAGTCCTTTATCCATCACCATCGTTAAACCTTTTTGACGCGGTTTAGTTGTACGTTCAGGAATTTGATTTAAATGATAATTCATATAGTTTATTAATGGATTGGTACGGTTTTGTGCCAAATGCCTACAAAAATAAGCATTCCATTTGATTGCCACAAACCTGATAAACTAGATTCGTTTGTATATTTGTTTCACTAAAACATCATGTAAGATGAAAAAAACTATTTTCTCCTTTTTTACACTCCTTTTAATTTCCCTTACAAGCCTTGCGAATTCTAATGCTGACGCTATTCTGGGAGAATGGCTTTCACAGGAAAAAGATGGAAAGATTACCATTTTTAAACAAGGAGATCAATATTTTGGTAAAATTTCCTGGGGTAAAACAACGGGCAGAAAAGATGGAAAAAACCCAGACGAAAAATTACGTAGCCGCGACTTATTAGGTGCAGTCATCTTAAAAAACTTCAAGTTTACTGGATCTTCTTGGGAAAACGGAACTATTTACGATCCGAATTCAGGAAAGACCTACGATTGTATTTTAAAAATAAAAGATGGGAACAAAACACTGGACATTCGTGGTTTTGTGGGTGTAGCGATGTTTGGCAGAACATCTACCTGGACTCGATCTTAACCAAAACCGCCTAAGCATATAAATATAAAATGGAACCAAACGAACAAGTACTCGCATTTCTGAATCAAAATCTACATAAAAAAATCGCCGACGGTAATCCGGCACCCATTGGAAAATGGTTAGATGGCACCTTAGTTAAAGCTGAAGCGGGTAAATTAACGGCAGAATTCATTGTTCGTCCAGATCAATTAAATCATGCGGGTGTCATTCACGGAGGCGTCATTTCTGCGATGCTGGATGAGATGATGGGCATGACTTTAATCACAGTCAAAATTGATCATTTATATGTGACCATCAATTTGTACATCGATTTCTTATTCGGAGCTAAGGCAAACGAAAAAATTACTGTTACAACAGAAGTTCATCGGGTGGGTAAGAGAATCGCTAATATAGAGGCTAAACTGCACAATGCCGAAGGCAAATTGCTCGCAAAAGGGGTAAGTAACCTGGCGGCAACTTCGATTCCCTTTTCTTTCTAAGATAACAGTTGATAGACGGCGAAGGCTGATAAATAGGCCAAAGCCGTCATATAGCTAAACTGGATCAACGGATATTTCCACGATTTCGTCTCGCGGTATGTCGTAGCTAGCGTGCTCATACATTGCATTGCAAAAGCATAGAATATCAACAAAGAAAATCCCAAAGCAGCATCGTACATCGGCTTTCCAGTCGCTGGATTAATCTCCGCACGCATCCGATTTTTGATGGTCGCATTTTCATTATCCACTTCGCCTCCCATACTGTAGATGGTGGACATCGTCCCCACAAATACTTCGCGGGCCGCAAAGGAAGTGATTAAGGCAATTCCGATTTTCCAATCATAACCGAGTGGTCGAATCGCCGGCTCGATAAACTTCCCAAAATGCCCCGCATAGGACTTTTCTAATTTCTCCGCTGAAATTTTATTCTCTAAACCTATACCCGTCAAGGTTGGATTTTCTAGGCGAATTCTGGCTTCTGCTTTGGGAATTTCATCCCCGGGTCCATAACTCGCTAACACCCATAAAACAATGGAAATCGCTACAATAATTTTACCCGCCTCAAACACAAACGCATTCACCGAATTCCAAATGGTCAAGGCTACGTGTTTAAATCGTGGCCCCTTGTAGGTAGGCAATTCCATGATGAAATAACTCTTTTCTTTGGCCTGCAAAATCACTTTCATCACCCAGGCAGAAACCAATGCCATGAAGAATCCTAACAAATACAACCCGAACAAGGCAACCCCTTGTAGGTTAAATAAGCCGAACAACGTATTTTTCTCCGGCACCACCAGGGCAATTAGGACCGTATAAATAGGTAGGCGCGCGGAACAGGACATCAAGGGTGTCACCAAAATCGTAATCAAGCGATCCTTCCACGAACCAATCGAACGTGTACTCATAATCGCCGGCACCGCGCATGCAACTCCAGAAATCAAGGGCACTACCGACTTTCCATTCAAGCCAAAGCGACGCATTAATTTGTCCATAATGAACATCACGCGCGACATATAACCTGTTTCCTCTAACAGGGAGATAAACAAAAACAAGAAGGCAATCTGCGGAATAAAGATCAAAACACCCCCAATACCGGCAATCAGACCATCTGTCAATAATCCCGTCAAAGCGGAGTCAGGCAAGATCCCTTTCAGCCAATCATTTAACGAAGCAACACCACCATCAATCGCATCCATCGGGTAAGTTGCCCAGGTAAATACCGCCTGGAACATCACAAAAAGAATAGCTAGAAAGAATACATAGCCGCCTACCGGATGTAAAAAGAATTTATCTAAACGATCCGTCCAGGTTTTGACAGGCACCGCATCCCACTGGCGATTTAAATTTATCACGCAGCGATCCACGACTTCGGTTATTTGTTCGTAACGCTTGACCGTCTCTTCAGACTGGTATTTTTTCCCTGAAAACTGATGTTTAGCTTGAATAGCATCTAATGACTCCCTTTGCTGTTTCGAGAACATCTTCATGCGATCATGTTCCATTAACCACAATAGTGAACGGTAAGGCTCGGCCTCCCCAAATTCTGCTTGAACGTCCTGAATAAGTTCCTCTGAAATAGGTAAAGGCAACGCATCATTAGAGGCATAGCGATTCGTTAAGGTCTTAATAACAGCTAGCTTTAATCCATTCAGACCTATCCCCTTTTTAGCATTTACTTCTGCTACTTCCACATTCAACTCGCGCGCTAATTTGATGGAGTTAATGACATAACCCTCATTTTCCGCCACATCAATCATGTTCAAAGCTAAGACCGTCGGAATTCCTAAGTCCCTCACTTGTGAAAATAAGAGCAAATTGCGCTTTAAATTAGAGGCATCAGCGACGACAATCGCCATATCCGGAAAATCTGGATGTTTCGGATCCCCTAAAATATTAATGACTAGTTCCTCGTCGATGGACTTCGGATAGATACTGTAAATACCTGGCAAATCTAAAATTTCCACCGAGCGCTTGGGTTCTAATTCCCAAATCCCCGTATGCTTCTCCATCGTCACCCCCGGAAAATTACCCGTCTTCTGATTTAACCCCGTTAAGGAATTAAAGAGGGACGACTTTCCTGCATTGGGATTGCCAATCAGTGCTATTATAGGTGTTTTTGCCAAAATTTATGTTCGTTTAATCAACATCGTTTCCGCTTCTTCTCTCCGCATAGAGAGGATATATGAACCAGAAACGCGAATGGCGATAGGGTCGCCGAAAGGTGCCAAATGAGTCAATACGACTTCAGTTCCCGGCAAACATCCCATTTCCAAT
>CANLVU010000009.1 GCA_947494535.1 Cytophagaceae bacterium | reverse complement strand
GCCGGCAAAGAATTTGAAATAGGTGCGATTTCGACTGACATAGTATTTTTTCTTCAATGGATTCCTCAAAATTACCACGATTTTGTGAAAATGGACTATTTTTTGCCTAATTTTGTACCCGCTTGTTAATCCCACAAGATTTACATTTTTTATGAGAGAGATTCAGTTTAGAGAAGCCTTACGTGAGGCGATGACAGAGGAAATGCGCCGTGATGCATCTGTTTTTTTAATGGGTGAAGAAGTGGCGGAGTATAATGGAGCCTACAAAGTTTCCCAAGGAATGTTAGACGAATTCGGTCCTGAACGCGTGATTGATACGCCGATTGCTGAATTAGGTTTTGGTGGAATTGCCGTAGGTGCTTCTGCGAACGGTCTACGTCCCATCGTTGAATTTATGACCTTTAACTTCTCTTTAGTAGCGATTGACCAAATCATCAACTCAGCTGCTAAATTGATGTCTATGTCCGGTGGACAATATTCGTGCCCTATCGTTTTCCGTGGACCTACAGGAAATGCAGGCCAATTGTCATCTCAACACTCGTCTAACTTCGAGAACTGGTTTGCAAACACTCCAGGCTTAAAAGTAGTCGTTCCTTCCAATCCTGCAGATGCAAAAGGTTTAATGAAATCAGCGATTCGTGATAACGACCCGGTGATCTTCATGGAATCTGAGGTAATGTATGGTGACAAAGGTTTAGTTCCAGAAGGAGAATACTTAATCCCTATTGGAAAAGCCAATATCGTGAAACCAGGTTCTGCTGTAACCATTGTTACTTTCGGAAAAATGCTTTCTC
Source organism: Cytophagaceae bacterium (assembly GCA_947494535.1). Classification (GTDB taxonomy): domain Bacteria; phylum Bacteroidota; class Bacteroidia; order Cytophagales; family Spirosomataceae; genus Aquirufa. Next base: position 37,476 of record CANLVU010000009.1, on the reverse strand, counting down.
GTGTTGTTATGCCAGCAGTAGAAGAATTAGAGAAGCAAGGAATCTCTTGCGAAGTGATCGACTTACGCTCCGTTCGTCCAATTGATTATATCACGGTGGTAGAATCAGTGAAGAAAACGAATCGTTGCGTAGTAGTAGAAGAAGCGAATCCATTATCAGCAATCTCATCTGAGATCGCTTATCATTTACAACGTTGGGCATTTGATTACTTAGATGCTCCAGTTGTTCGTGTAAACTCACGTGACTTACCACTTCCATACGCGCCTACCTTGATTGAAGAAATTCTTCCAAGTATCGAGCGTACGATCCAAGCGGTTAAAACAGTGACTTATAAGAAGTAATCTTCTTCAGTGCATAAAAAAAAGCCAGCGTTTCGTGAGAAACGCTGGCATTTTTTTAGTCGCGACTTTTTTAAAGCATAAAGCACAAAGAATAAAGTAGGCATCCGCGAAGCGGATGAATTCGTGAAAAATTCTTCACAAAGGAATCGCCGCAGGCGATACCACCTCTATGCTTTATTCTTTGTGCTTTCATCTATACTCTCTACTCTATAATCTACTCTCTACAGCACGTAAATAAACCTCGACCCATCCACATCCACACCCTCTAGCTTGATGCGTCCTTTTCTAGATTCCAAAGCCTCAATCGCCTCCTTAGGAGAATTGATCACTTTGTCGTTGATCTTAGTGATGACAGAACCTTTCGCTAGGCCATACATTTCTAGACGGCCATCTGGTAATACCTCGGCGATCTTTACACCTGAACTTACTCCGAATTTCTTCATTTCAGCTGGAGTCAAGCTTGCGAATTTAGCTCCTAAGAACTCTGATTTCGCTGATTCAGGAGAGTTGTCGCCTTTCACGATTTCGGTGTTGCCGTCTTTGTTTTTTAAGGTTACCTTGAATTCCTTTGTGGCTCCATCGCGGTTAACTGTTACTTGAAGTGGCTCACCTGGACGCTTTCTGCTGACGATTTCCATTAACTTCGAAGTTGATTTAGTCTCTACTCCGTCTACCTTAGTGATTACGTCGTTGATTTTGATACCTGCATCTTTAGCTGCTGAGTTTTCAGAGAAGCCTCCTACATAGACACCGGCGCTAGTTTTAAGGTCTTTTTCGTCTGCTAATTTGGCATTTACTTCAGAGATCTGAACGCCTAAGAAGCCACGTTGTACGTTTCCGTATTTAATTAGATCACCAGATACTTTCTTCACGATGCTCACTGGAACTGCGAAGGAGTAACCTGCAAACTGACCTGTACGAGAATAGATGGCGGTGTTGATACCGATTAATTCCCCTTTTAAGTTCACCAAAGCCCCACCGGAGTTGCCTGGATTTACTGCAGCATCCGTTTGGATGAAGGATTCAAGTGGATTCATGTCTGGGCTATCGCGGTCGATGATGTTTTGACGACCTTTGGCAGAAACGATACCTGCTGTAACCGTTGACTCTAGATTAAATGGATTCCCCACGGCTAATACCCATTCGCCCACGCGAAGCGCATCAGAATCGCCAAAAGTTAAGAAAGGCAAATTCGTTTCCTTGATTTGAATCACCGCTAAATCCGAAGATGGATCCGTTGAAATAACCTTCGCTTTGTATTCACGCTTGTCATTTAAAATAACGGTTACCTCAGAAGCTTCTGCCACCACGTGGTTATTAGTCACAATATAGCCGTCAGCGGAGATGATTACTCCAGAACCAGACGCCTCTTGTGGTTGTTGCTGTTGTCTTCGGCCACCGCCACCGAATGGATCTCCAAAACCAAAGAAGTCATCGAAAGGGCTCGAGAATTGTTGTTGTCTTTGACGTGTTTCCATCTTCGTCTTGATGTGAACCACAGCAGGGGTTGTTTTTTCCGCCGCATAGGTGAATTCACCTGGGTTTCCTGGAACGATTTGATTGGATACGGAGGTGGTAAAGGCGGACGGTGCATCCGAGAATCCGGATGTATTATTACCTAAATTAAAGAGCGAATAGGCACCTAAAGTGACTCCACTCGACATTAATGCAATGATCGCATACGACTTAAGCTGATTATTCATTTCTATTTGGTATTAATATTTTTAAAATTTGTACTGCGAATTTAATCGAAAATTCGCCTCGCACAACCTCATTAACAAGATTTAAGAGTTTTAATTCCCAAAGGAAATGGCTAATTTTGTGGTTCATTCGTAAAAACACGTTCAAATGATTTTAAGTGAGCAAGAATTATTGAGGAGACAAAAGCGCCAGGAGTTATTGGCGATGGGATTTGATCCTTATCCTGCACAGGAATACCCGGTGAATGTTTATTCTGATCAGATTTTGGCAGAATTTAAACCGGAGTCTGGAAACTTCCAAGACGTGGTATTAGCAGGTCGCTTAATGGGCTTCCGTATCATGGGAAATGCCTCATTTGCTGAGCTTCAGGACGCGAATGGCCGTATTCAATTATACTTCCGCCGTGACGATCTTTGTCCAGGCGAGGACAAAACCTTGTACAATACGGTATTTAAAAAGTTACTAGACATCGGTGATATCATCGGTGTAAAAGGATATGTTTTCACGACGCAGATGGGGGAAATCTCCGTTCACGTGCGTGAGTTTACGATTCTCTCCAAAGCCTTAAAGCCACTTCCTGTTGTTAAAGAAGCAGATGGCCAAACCTACGACGCCTTTTCTGATCCAGAAATGCGTTACAGACAGCGTTATGTTGATTTAATCGTTAATCCATCCGTAAAAGACATCTTTATCAAGCGAGCGAAGATCATTTCTACCATGCGTTCGATGTTTGACGAACGTGGCTGGTTAGAGGTGGAAACTCCGGTATTGCAAGCGGTACATGGTGGAGCCTCGGCTCGTCCGTTCAAGACCCACCACAATACCTTAGATATGCCCCTTTATTTGCGTATTGCAAATGAATTATATCTAAAGCGTCTGATCGTGGGTGGTTTTGATGGGGTGTATGAGTTCGGTAAAATGTTCCGTAATGAAGGAATGGACCGTACGCACAATCCAGAATTTACTTCGTTGGAATTCTATGTAGCCTATAAGGATTACAATTGGATGATGAACTTGACGGAGTTGATCTTCGAAACGGTGGCTTCTCGACTGCATGGTAAAACTAAAATCACGGTAGGGGAGAACGAAATTGAATTTGCTGGTCCTTATCCTCGTTTAACTATCTCAGGTGCTATTTTGCAGTATTCTGGAGTAGATGTGGATGCCTTGACAGAAGATGAATTGCGCGCGAAGTGTGTACAGTTCGGAATGGAAGTGGATAAAGGAATGGGTAAAGGAAAGCTGATTGACGAATTATTTGGCGAGAAAGTAGAAGCAAACTTGATTCAGCCTACCTTCATCACGGATTATCCTGTGGAGATGTCGCCTTTAACGAAGAAGCACCGTTCGAAAGAAGGATTAGTGGAGCGTTTCGAGCTATTCGTGAATGGAAAAGAAATCGCGAATGCTTACTCTGAATTAAATGACCCAATTGATCAAAAAGAGCGTTTCGAAGATCAGTTAGCCTTAGCAGAGCGTGGAGACGACGAAGCAATGGCGATGGATCATGATTTCATTCGCTCGCTAGAATATGCGATGCCACCTACTTCTGGTATAGGTATCGGAATCGACCGTTTGACGATGTTGATGACGAACCAGTCATCTATTCAAGAAGTATTGTTCTTCCCTCAAATGCGCCAAGAGGTTATTAAAGAAGTAGATTCTGAATCTGCTTTCGCAGAAAGAGGTATATCTGAAGTTTGGATTCCAGCTTTACAAAAGATGGGTATTTTAACTTTGGAAGCCTTAGATGCCGCTAACCCGAATAAAGTGTTCAATGATTTAGGTGGAATGCGCAAGAAATTGAAGATAGATGCGGCGATGCCGACGAAGGAAGAAGTGATGACTTGGATTCAAGGATAATTACTTCACCTATGTGCATAAAAAAAGCCTTCCGTTAAGAAGGCTTTTTTTATTTCTCTTTAACTAGAGATCAATGTTGCAATTTTTGTAGGTCAAGCCTAAATATATATTGTAAATAAAGATTTTCTCTAATCAAAAAAACGTTAGAAAATTAGATTTTCTTTACGTTGATAGCGTTTGCGCCACGCTTTCCATCAGTAACTTCGTAAGATACTGAATCATTTTCGCGGATAGTAACACCTGAAAGGCCAGTTACGTGTACGAAAATGTCTTCACCTGTTTGATCGTCAACAACGAATCCGAAACCTTTCGTCTCGTTGAAAAATTTTACTTTACCAGTTTGCATAAAAATAATGTTAAAAAAATTAAAACCATCCAGACGAAAGTCTTTCAAGCTCTCAAATGTAGAAAGAAAACAATTGCATGCAAGACTTTTTAAATAAATTTCCAATTAATTTAAAATATAATATAAAAATACATATATTTTATGTAACTATTTTTAGTTAACGTTATTTGCTATTAAATTTGCTTAAATTTGAACTTTCAATTAACACCCTATGGAAAAACTGAAATTTTTTGTTGAGAATCAGGCATTTGGCGTCTGTACTCGCTTAGGAGAGAAGTTAAATATTTCCACCAGCAGCATTCGATTATACTTTATTTACACTTCGTTTATCACGATGGGTTCCCCGGTTATTATTTATTTGATTTTAGCTTTTTGGATGAATATCCGTCGCTATTTACGTCAAAGAAATAACCCGAGCGTCTGGGATATCTAAAATTTGATCTGATTAAATTTCTTTTTGCCTTTCAGAAAATAGTCAGTTAGAATATTTCCTGAATAACTAGATACCCAGTTTTTATGCAATGATGGGGATAAATTCTGCTTGTCTTTCACGAAGAAGAGGTAGTGGTAAAAGCCATAGTGGGCTTTCAAGATAGCCATAAATGAACCTATTTTCCCTTCTGTTAAAAACTTAAGCCCTGCAATTCCATCTAAGATCATTCGACTGAAAATCGTCGAGAAACGCTGAGATGGCGCTAGGTTTTTATGGAGTAAAATTAAGTTATTGCGGAAATTCAAGTAGGTTTTGAAAGGGTTCTCTTTGTTCAGTGTACCACCGCCTACATGTAGCACTTCACTTTCGGCCACAGCTGCGATGGCATATCCGGCCCTTTGCATTCTCCAACATAAGTCGATTTCTTCCATATGGGCAAATAGGTAGGGGTCTAAACCGCCTACCTTTTGAAAAGCTTCAGCGCGAACCATCAGACAAGCACCTGTGGCCCAGTTGACGATGGAGGTTGCATATTGGCCTTCATTTTTTTCTAGTGTATCGAAAAGGCGCCCTCTGCAGAAAGGGTATCCATAGGAATCCCAAAATCCACCGGCTGCGCCAGCATATTCAAAATAATCAGGTTTGTGATAGTCCAGTAAAAAAGGTTGTGCTGCGGCGACCAGAGGATGCGCTTCGAAATACGCTACTAAAGGTTGTAACCAATTCTTTCGCGGTGCGATATCCGAATTCATTAAAACAAAATAGTCGGCTTTTATTTGGCCTAATGCAAAATTATATCCTCCAGCATAGCCTAAGTTTTCTGCCCATGACAACACAGAAACGCCGGGAAAATTGGAGGCTAAAAGTGCCAAAGAATCGTCAGATGAGCCATTATCTGCCACGTAAATCGTTGCATCCGGTGTGTTTTCCAACACGATCGGTAGAAAGTCGGCTAAGAATTTCCGACCATTGAAATTTAATATGACGACTGCGACAGACATGTCACAAAGGTAATCTAAATCAATCAAATTAGAATTTCTTTCAGAAAGATGTATTTTTGTCCCTTCATTAACAATCCAAAACCGTATGTGGTCAAGTTTTTTTCGCAAAAAATCCATTGATAAAATAATTTCAGATCAATTAGAAATCGAAAGTTTAGAGGGGAATTCGATGGATCGAAACCTTGGTGTACGCGATTTGACCTTCATGGGTGTAGCGGCGATCATCGGGGCAAGTATATTTTCTGCCATTGGACAAGCTTCTGCAAATGGTGGCCCTGCCGTATCGATGTTGTTTGTATTCACGGCCATGGCCTGTATGTTTACCGCCTTCTGCTATGCGCGTTTTGCTGCCACTGTACCTATTTCTGGTAGTGCATACACCTATGCTTATACGAGTTTGGGGGAGATTGTGGCCTGGATTTTAGGCTGGAATTTGCTCTTAGAATATGCCATTTCTAACGTAGCTGTGGCCATTTCGTGGTCTAAATACTTCGTAGATTTACTAGAAGGTCTAGGTGTACATGTGCCGGAGTTTGTGACGATGGATTATTTATCTGCCAAAAGAGCCTTCACCGAAGCCTCCTCCGCACTTGCCGATGGTCAAAAATTCGAAGCTTTATCTGTTAATCTCCGTGAAGGCTATACCGCCTATCAGTCTGCTCCCCTTCTTTTTGGCTGGCATTTCGTAGCTAACATTCCAGCACTATTGATCACGGTTGCGATAACCTATTTGGTCTACATTGGTATAAGGGAGTCAAAAAACACGAACAACATTCTGGTGATCTTGAAATTATTAGTCATTGTGATCGTGGTAGGTGTGGGAGCTTTCTATGTGCAGGTAGAGAACTGGACGCCTTTTGCGCCTAATGGAATTTCGGGTGTTTTAAAGAGTGTAGCCGCCGTTTGCTTTGCCTACATTGGCTTTGACTCCATTTCCACCACGGCAGAGGAATGCAAGAATCCGCAGCGGGATATTCCCAAAGCCATGATGTATGCCCTCATTATTTGTACCGTCCTTTACGTATTGGTTACTTTGGTATTAACGGGAATTGTCCCATCTCAGGAATTAGCTGGAATTGAGGATCCTTTGGCCTTCATGTTCATGCATGTCGGATTGCCATCAGTAGCCGGAATCGTAGCAGCCAGTGCCGTAATCGCTTTAACATCAGCGCTTTTAGTCTATCAATTAGGTCAACCCCGTATCTGGATGACGATGTCACGCGATGGTTTATTGCCAAAAGCCTTCTCCCGCATTCACCCCAAATACCGGACTCCTTCTTTCTCCACCATCATGACCGGTGTTTTAGTAGGGGTGCCTGCCTTGTTTGCAAACCTGGAAGAGGTAATTAATTTAAGTTCTATTGGAACCCTATTCGCCTTTGTATTGGTCTGTGGCGGTGTATTAGTATTAGATCTCGATCCAGAAAATCAAAAGAAATCCAAATTCAAAATCCCTTACATTAACTCAAGTTATTACGTAGGCCTATCGCTGGTCTTAGCCATTGGTTTGATGTCCTATTCTGGAGTAAATCTGGTTGAGTGGTTAGAAGGCTTGTATTCAGGCGAAACGAAAGTGGATCACTTCATCATGTTTGGGTTTTTCGTTATTTGGGCGGTAATATCCTTCTTCAGCGTGACAAAGAAATTATCACTTATACCCGTTTTGGGATTATTAGTTAACCTGTATTTAATGACCCAAATGGGCTCCACGAACTGGGAACGGTTTATGTATTGGTGTTTGGCAGGGGTGTTGATTTATTTTGGGTATAGCTATAGACGTTCAAAATTGAACGTAAATAAATAGAGTATAGATTATAGAGTAGAGAGTATAGAGCATAGATGGTTTTACTTCGGACTCTTTTCCTCCAGACTTAAACAAAAAAGGGAGCATTCGCTCCCTTTTTTTGTTACCATATCTTTGCTCTATACTCTCTTATCTCTAATCTCGACTTCTTCCACCCAACAAATTAAGATAATAAAGCAACTGCGCTAACATACCCAGCGCGGCAACAACATACGTCATCGCAGCCCACCAAAGCGCATCTTTAGACATCTCGTATTCGGTAGGCGTTACGATTCCTTTTTCTTTGATCCAATTCAAGGCTCTGTTAGAGGCATCGAATTCGACAGGAAGAGTGACAAAACTAAAAAGAGTGGCCATAGCGAAAAGGGCAACGCCAATCGCTAATAAGGTGGTGCTTCCTGTTGAATACAAAACCATCATTCCAATCATTAATAGGATGGGCATAAATCCATTCGAAATACTAAGCATGGGAACCAGAGCGCTACGTAATTGTAAATAGGAGTAAGCTCTGGCGTGTTGTACGGCGTGTCCACATTCGTGGGCAGAAACGGCAGCGGCAGCAGCGTTGCGGCCGTGGAATACATCATTACTTAAATTAACGGTTTTATCTGCGGGATTGTAGTGGTCCGTTAATTGGCCTTCCACCGAGATAACTCGAACGTCTGTAATACCGTGATCGGCCAGCATTTGCTCGGCGATTTCGTAGCCGGATAGGTTACTTTGTAGCGGTGTTTGAGAATAGGTTTTGAATTTGGATTTTAGTCGCCAAGAGATAAGCATACCTGCGACTCCGAAAATGATGGCAATGAAATACATGGTCTTATTGTTTAAGTTTTTGAATGAGTTGAGTAGTTGAATAATTGGGTACTAACGCGATGGTTTTTACTTCTCCACCGGCTGCAATGACTTCTTTGGCCCCCACAATCGTCTCGATGGTATAATCGTCACCCTTAACTAACACGTCTGGGCTGAGGGAATTGATGAGTTCTAAAGGCGTGGGCTCCCCGAAAATAATCACCATTGAAACAAAACCCAAAGCCGCAATCAGTCGAGCTCTGGCATATTCGGAGTTCACTGGTCTTTCTACACCTTTTTCCAAGGTACGCACAGAAGCATCCGAGTTAACTGCAACGATCATTTGTGTGCCAAATTCACTGGATTTTTCTAAATAATCGACGTGGCCTAAATGCAAAATATCGAAGCAGCCATTCGTGAAAACGACTTTGTCTCCATTCGCTTTCCACTGTTTGCGAATCTCGATTCCTTCAGCTAAGGTGATAATTTTATGTTCAGTTCTGTTCGACACGTGACGTGATTTTGGGTAAAAACAAAGTTAAAATAAAACTAAATCCACCCAATAACAAAAGGGTAATCATTTGAGTTCCGTGGAAAAAGGTAGCCAGCATAAATCCGTCTTTGTAGCTCAAAGAATAGAACACAAACGCGGAGGCTACTAAACTGTGGTAGGCCCCAATCCCTCCTTGTGTAGGAGTAGCCATTCCAAAAGTTCCCATGACTAAAACAGTTAATGCTGCACTCATACCCAAGTTTTCGCTGATGGGGAAGGCGAGAAATAGCGTGTACGTACTCAAATAATAACACAGCCAAATCCCGATGCTGTATCCAATGAATTTTCCTGGTTGAGCTAGGTGGCGAATACTATTTATGCCGGTAACCCACCCTAGAAGCAACCTTCCTACTTTCGAGTCGGCGCCCATATTTTGGAGAAAATCTTTAAATTTCCATAAGAATCCTAACCCAATCAGTCCAAGGATGGAGGCGGTGATAATTAACTTTCCAGAGGGCAATTGCATCGTGGGGAAGAGACTCTTTTGCAAAGGTTCCCACTCGAATAGAAAGGTAATGCCTACCAGTACGAGAAGGCTAATTAAGTCCACAATTCTTTCGGTAATAACGGTCCCAAAAGATTCCTCAAAGGGGATATCAGCTGTCTTTTTCAAAGATCCACAGCGCGAAACCTCGCCCAGACGAGGCACCAGAAAATTAGCGAAATAGCCGATTAAAACGGCCGAAAATGTTCGGGTCGTTCCTGGATGATAGGCCATTGTTTCTAATAATTGTTCCCAACGCAGGGCCCTTAAATAGTGTGATAAAATGGCAATGATAATCGATACAGCAACCCAGTTATAGTCAGCTTGTTGAAAAGTGCTTAGAATGTCATTCCATTGCAATTGGCTTTTAGAAATGGCCCAATAAAGGAGTCCTGCTGCCAATAAACTTGAAATAAGGTATTTTAAAATGGCTTTTAACATGTGGCTATTAAATCAGAAGGCAAATTAAAGACCTTTCGTTGTATAATGATGGTGATAATCCGATTATTTTTTTGTACTTTTGTAATGTTTTTTGGGGTAATTTTCCCCTAGTAATCAATTTAGAATGGCCAAATTACGTATTCTTTACGTTTCAAGTGAGGTAGATCCTTTTCAAAACACGTCAAAAATTGCTGATTTCGTACGCGCTCTTCCTACTGCTATGCAGGAAAGAGGGATGGAAATCAGAATTTTAGTGCCTAGATTTGGTTCAATCAATGAGCGTAAAAACCGATTGCACGAAGTGGTTCGTCTTTCAGGTATTACCATTCCAATGGGAGAGGAAGAAAAGCCTTTGACCATTAAAGTAGCGAGTATTCCAGCTGCGAAATTGCAAGTATACTTCATCGATAACGAAGATTATTACCAACGTAAATATGTGTTAACTGATAAAGAAGGCGCATTTTACCCAGACAATCACGAACGGGCTATTTTCTTCTGTAAGGGAGCTTTAGAGACGGTTGTGAAGTTAGGTTGGGCACCCGATGTCATTCATTGCAATGACTGGATGTCAAGTTTAGTGCCTTTGTATATCTCTACACATTACCAGAATCATCCGATCTACAAAGATTCGAAAACTATTTTCTCTCCACACAATACAGCTTTTGATTTCACGTTTGAATCAGACGATTTGATTGAAAAAGTGAAAATTGGAGATTTGGACGAAGCTCATTTAGGTAGCTTAGCTGGGGGAAATTACGAGGCATTTATCAAGATAGGTGCGGAGTATGCAGACAAAATAGTTTCTTTAGTAAATGCGGATAATAGCCGTATTCAATCGATTATTGATGAATATCAACATAAAACTTCTCAAAATATTGCCGATAATGACCTCGATTTCTTCGAAAAAACTTACTTGGAAATGTCCGGCAATTAAATGGGTAGGAATTCTTTCCTTATTCCTTGCATCCTGTGATATACCTAAAGAAATCGGCGACGATTTATTTAGTGTGGAAGTGGGTTTGAATTATTCGGATACAATCACGATTAAATCGTCTACTGTATTAATTGATTCGATCTATACAGGTTCGCCTGGTACCTTATTATTAGGTAGCTATAGTCATCCTGTTTTAGGTGTCACTGAATCCGCCTTTTTTACCCAAATAGCAAATATTGACACCTTATTTGCGAAATCAACATCAGTCTATGATTCTTTGAATTTGAGACTTGTTTATGGTGGATTTCAAGGTGATACAACTAAAACTCAGACGATAAGTGTGTACCGCTTACTCGATAGTTTGAGTTTAAAGACGAATTATTTTGCTAATTCAACTATTCGGTCTGATGCCTCTATTTTAGGTCGTCATACGTTTAGCCCTCGACCTATTCGGACGAAAGCTATGAATGGAGATTCAGCTAAATTTGATACACTCCGATTCAGAATGTCGGACACCTTTGGACGTGAATTGTTAAGTAAGTATGCAGATGCGAAAGTGGCTGCAGGTGATAAGGGTTTTAGAGATTATTTCCCTGGAATGTTGTTTAAATCAACCGCATCAACCGCGGGAGCAATCATTAATTTTAATCCAAGTTTTTCTCGAATGACCTTGTATTTTCATAATCCAGGTGATACGACAAAATACCACATAGATTATTATTTCTCTTTATCAAATGCCTATTATCCTGAATTTTTAGCTCGATTTAATCAAATAAAGTCCACTAAATCAGGGCCTCTTGCTGCACTTAAAAACCCGGGGGATATTGTTTCATCTGCCGCAACAAGTGGATTAACCTATATTCAAGCAGGAACAGGTTTATCGACTAAGATTGAGTTCCCTTATTTAATGAACTTGAAAGGTAATCGAAACGTGGCTGTAAATAAAGCTGAATTAGTTTTGACGGCTGCTGATAATATCGATTTAATAAATACAGTTGGACAATTATCCATTGTAGAGACAAATGCTACGAATCGTACACTTAGAAATAGTTATGGTTTGAAATACTTATTGTCTGAGGGTGGTACAGGTGTTAATACAGCCGGCATAAATCAACTTTCAAGAACCTACACATTCAATGTGACAACCGCTATTCAGTCTCTTTTAGTAGGTAAACAAGCAAACTCAGGTTGGCTTATTACACCTGCTTTGACTACAAATGCGGCAGGGAATTCTGGAATTAATAATGAGAGTGCCCGTTTTGTTCCTTTGCAAGCAATGAAGGCTCGTTTGAAAATCTATTATTCCTATATTGCCAAATAAATACCGGCAATCATGACAAATCTACGGGTAAGTTTAGTTCAAACCGATTTAGTTTGGGAAGATCCTGCAGCTAATTGTGCTCATTTAGAAGAGAAATTAGTTGTTTTGGCAGGCTTGTCTGATGTGGTCATACTGCCTGAAATGTTTGCTACTGGCTTCTCTATGACGGCTGCAGGGGCTGAAATAGGTAAAGGACCGGCCCTACAGTGGATGCAGGTCCAAGCGAATCGATTAGGTGCTCTAATCGTAGGTTCGCTCAAAATAAAACAACAAAACTCTTTTTACAATCGACTTTATGCTGTCCACCCAGATGGCACCTATGCTTCCTATGATAAGCGGCATCTGTTTCGAATGGGAGGGGAGCACGAATTTTACCAAGCAGGTGATCAGCAAGTGATTGTTACCTACAAGGGGTGGAAATTAGCCATATTTGTGTGTTACGATCTGCGTTTTCCCGTTTGGTCACGTAATGTAGGCTTGGCATACGATGCTGCAATCTATGTGGCGAATTGGCCTGCTCCACGGGCGAAGGCCTGGAGAACCTTGTTGCAAGCGAGAGCGATTGAAAATTTAGCCTATGTGGTAGGTGTGAATCGAGTGGGCAAGGATGCAAACGACTTAGCTTATGCTGGAGATTCCTTGTTAGTGGATTTCAAAGGTGATTTGCAGCTTGACTTACAGGCTGATGAGCAAATCTTGACAAGTGAATTATCACGCGAAGCATTAACTGAATTTCGGGCTAAGTTTCCTGCCCATTTGGATGCAGATTCCTTTAGTTTGTCTTCTCTTTAAAGAATTTCTCCAAATTTTTGATATCCTTGAGAGGGCTATCAGTCACAAGTTTGCCTTCATGAATCAATAGCACGCGATCGCATATGGCTTCCACTTCGGATAAAATGTGGCTTGAGAATAAGATAATGCGGTCTTTTTGCAGGCTTTTGATTAGGGTCCTGATTTCATCCCGTTGGTTCGGATCTAAACCACTCGTAGGCTCATCTAAAATCAAAATTTTAGGATCATGTAAAATCGCCAAAGCGATGCCTACACGCTGCTGATAACCTTTAGAAAGCTCTTGAATTTTCTTGTGTGCCTCCTTTTCTAGTCCCACCCACTCGATGACTTCTTGAATGCGCGACTCGAGATTAGTTATTTGATGGATGTTACCGATGAAGGCCAAAAATTCCCGAACATACATTTCTGGATAGAGCGGGTTGTTTTCAGCTAAATAGCCAATCTGCTTTTTGAGGGCAATTTCCTGTTCTTGTGGGTCTTTTCCATCAATGGTTACTGAACCTGATGAAGGTTTAATCAGTCCCAAAAGCATTTTCAAGGTAGTCGATTTTCCAGCCCCATTCGGACCCAGAAAACCCACAATTTGACCTTCCTCTAAATGAAAGGTTAGGTTCTGTACGGCAGATTGTTTTCCGTAGGATTTAGAAAGATTTATCGCCTCGATGAACATATTGACAAAGGTAGTCAAAATGGGAATTATTTCGTGTAACTTTGTGTTTCTGATTCAAATGCCTAAAAAATGTTAGATATAATTCGCTTAGATCGTATTGAAGATGCCTTGGAAGATATTCGCCAAGGTAAAATAATTATTGTTGCTGATGATGAGGATCGGGAGAATGAGGGCGATATGATTTGCGCCTCAGAAGCGATCACACCAGAAATAGTCAATTTTATGATTAAGGAGGCGCGCGGTTTGATGTGTGTGTCTTTAACGGATGAGCGTTGCCAGGCTTTAGGTTTAGAGATGATGGTGAATCAGAATACTACTTCTCATGAGACGCCGTTTACGGTTTCAGTTGATCTTTTGGGCAACGGTTGTACCACAGGTATTTCAGCGCAGGATCGCTCAAAAACGATACAAGCATTAGTTGATCCAGCTACTCAGCCGGCTGATTTAGGAAGGCCGGGTCATATTTTTCCTTTAAAATCACGTACTGAAGGCGTTTTGCGCCGCACAGGCCACACCGAAGCTTCGATGGATTTTGCGCGTTTAGCGGGTTTTAAACCTTCAGGTGTATTAATTGAGGTATTAAATGAGGATGGCAGCATGGCTCGTTTGCCAGATTTGCGATTGATTGCGGATAAGTTTGACTTGAAATTAGTGACGATCAAGGATTTGATCGAATACCGTTTGGCAAAAGAATCCCTCATCAAGAGAGAAATCGGAGTGAATATGCCCACCGAATGGGGTTCCTTCGAATTAGTCGCTTTTAAGCAAATCAATACGGGAGATACCCACTTAGCTTTAATTAAGGGGAGTTGGGAAAAAGACGAACCAGTGATGGTACGTGTTCATAGCTCGTGTGTGACAGGGGATATTTTTGGTTCATGTCGCTGTGATTGCGGAGAGCAATTGCACGCTGCCATGGAAATGGTGGAGAAAGAGGGGAAAGGTGTGATTTTATATATGTTCCAAGAAGGCCGCGGAATCGGTCTAATTAATAAATTGAAAGCTTATAAACTGCAAGAGCAAGGCCGGGATACGGTCGAAGCAAATTTAGAATTAGGCTTCGCAATGGATGAGCGTGACTACGGTGTAGGAGCCCAAATATTACGTGATTTAGGCGTCCACAAGATTCGCTTGATCTCCAATAATCCGAAGAAAAGAGCTGGCCTAATGGGCTATGGATTAGAAATAGTTGATTCGATTGCCATCGAAATTCCAGCTAATCCACACAATAAGAAATATTTAGCAACAAAAAGAGATAAAATGGGGCACGCGATTCGCTAGAATCGCGTGCCTTTATTTTATTGATTCCCTAGAATGATCGGGGTGTTTTTGCCACCCATGATGATTACTTTCGCATTAGGGGATTTAGCTAATTCTTTTTGGGCAATAATCGACTCATACTGTAATTGCTTATCGCTTAAACCAGTGGATAAAATCTTCTGGTAATCTGCGATACCTTGCGCCTCTACACGCTTTCTCTCCGCTTCTTGCTTCTCCTTTTGTAGTACAAACTGCATTTTTTGTGCATCTTGTTCCGCATTGATTTTCGATTCAATCGTAGTCTTTACAGAGGTAGGAAGGTTAATATTGCGGATCAATAATTGCTCTAAAACCAAACCTCTTTTCTTGAAGTTCTTTTCAATATCAGAGTAAATGCGTTGCTGGAATTCATTGCGTTTCAAGGAATAAAGAGCCACAGCATCGTAATAAACCGCATTATCGCGAATCATCGTACGGGTGATAGGACGAACGACCTTATCCTTATAGTCTTCACCAATCTCACGCAATACGCGCGGAGCCTCCGTGGGTAGTATGCGGAAAAGAACGGTTAAATCTACTACTACTTCAAGACCGTCAGCCGTTAAAACGCGTATCGCATCATCGCCAGCTTTATCACCTTCGTCATGTACGCTTGACATGGTATAGTTTTGCGTTTTCGCATCGAATACCACCACTTTTGCTAAGGGGTTTACAAAATTAAGACCACTATTCAAGGTGGTGGGTTGTACTTTTCCAAAGACACTTTGGACCCCTACTTCACCTGCGTCTACCTGAACGACTGCAGAACTAGTTAGTCCGAGGATCGCGAAAACGGCTCCTACGACTTTTAAAATTTTGCTGTATTTCGAGAATACTAAATTGGGGTTAGAGATCGCGTTTCCAGCGATAAACAACAAAACCCCGAGGAAGATGAAAAACATAGTTTTTTTGATTTAAATGTCATCAAATTTATCATAAAGTATTCAATAATCCCTAATTTTGAATATGATTGAAATCAAGGGTTTATCTAAATCTTTTAAAGGTCGTGTAGTACTCGAGGACATTAATGCGAATTTCCAACAAGGAAAGACGAATATGGTGATCGGGGGTAGTGGAACGGGGAAATCTGTCCTGCTTAAATGCATGATCGGGATTTTAGTACCTGAGACGGGGAAAGTGCTGTATGATGGACGTGATTTTTTGACGGCTCATCAAGATGTTGTGAAAGAAATTCGCCGTGAAATGGGCGTCCTATTCCAAGGAGGAGCCCTTTTTGATTCCAAATCTGTTCTGGAGAATGTTCGTTTTCCCTTAGACACCCTTACTTCCCAAACCCTTGAAGAAAAAAACGACCAAGCCATGCTTTGTTTGCAACGGGTAGGATTAGAAAATGCGGCGCTATTGATGCCATCGGAGATTTCTGGTGGTATGAAAAAGCGGGTTGGGATCGCCCGAGCGATTGTGATGAATCCGAAGTATTTATTTTGTGATGAGCCTAATTCAGGTTTAGACCCATTGACCGCGGTGAAGATTGATTATTTGATTCAAGAAATTACCCAAGAATACAACATGACTACAGTGGTCATATCGCACGATATGAATTCGGTCATGCGAATGGGTGAATCCATTATTTTCTTGAAGGAGGGAAAGAAGATTTGGGAGGGGAATTCAGAATCCTTTCATCACTCAGGCGTACCTTCTTTAGAGGAATTTTTGTCTACTAAATTATTTTAATATGTTTTCTCTACGTGGGTATAATACGTTTGGGATTGAGGCGGAAGCTCGTCAATTCGTAGAGATTAGCTCCATTGATCAATATGTTTCTCTTCGAAAATCAGGTGTACATGCTGATTTACCCCATCTTTTTCTAGGAGGAGGGAGCAATGTGTTATTGACTAAGCCGCAAGAAGCACTGGTTGTTAAAATTTCCATTCCTGGTATTTCGGTCTTGAAAGAGGATGGAGATTTTGTGTGGTTAAAAGCGGGTGCTGGGGTGGTTTGGGATGAATTGGTCCAGTATTCTGTCGATAGAGCTTGGTCTGGATTAGAGAATTTATCCTTGATTCCGGGCACGGTGGGTGCGGCTCCGATGCAAAATATTGGTGCTTATGGTGTGGAAATTAAGGATACGTTTGAGTCATTGGAGGCGTTGAATCTGCAGACTTTGGAAATGGAGATTTTTGATGCCAAAGCTTGTGCTTTTGGCTACCGCGAAAGCTTCTTTAAGCGCGCGGGGAAAGGGCAGTACCTCATTAGCTCAGTGACGTTTAAATTGTCTAAGAAGCCTTCGGTTAAAACGTCTTATGGAGCAATTCAGGATGTTTTAGCAGCGAAAGGAATAACTCAGCCTTCCATTCGGGAGGTGGCAGATGCAGTCATAGAGATTCGAAAAAGTAAATTGCCGGATCCGAAAGACATTGGCAATTCAGGTAGTTTTTTCAAGAATCCGACGGTTTCGGCCTCAGAAGCAGCTCGCCTAATTGATGAAAATCCAGGCATTCCTCATTATCCAGTGGAGGGCAGTACGGACGTCAAGTTTCCGGCCGGTTGGTTTATTGAGAAGGCGGGTTGGAAAGGATTTCGAAGAGGGGATGCGGGTGTTCATGCGAAGCAGGCCTTGGTTTTAGTGAATTATGGAGAGGCGACAGGTGGGCAGATTTTGGCCCTATCTGAAGAAATAAAGAAATCAATTAAAGACACATTCGGAGTTTCCTTAGAGACCGAGGTAAATATTTTATAAAATGACATTACCCACTTTAGCGAATTTAGGCAAAGGCCCCTTCTTTTTGATGGCAGGATCTTGTGCGATTGAGAGCAACGATTTAGCTTTTGAGATCGCCGAAAAGATTGATGGCCTCACGAAGGCTATGGGTATTCCCTATATTTTCAAAGGGTCTTATCGAAAAGCTAATCGGACAAAAATCGATTCTTTTACCGGTATTGGTGATATCAAAGCCTTAGAAATTCTACAAGCAGTAGGTAAACATTATTCCTTGCCCACGGTAACCGATATTCACGAAAGTGCGGAAGCAGCCATGGCAGCAGCTTATGTCGATGTATTACAAATCCCTGCTTTCCTTTGCCGTCAAACTGATTTATTAGCTGCAGCAGCCCAAACAGGCAAAGCGGTTAACATCAAAAAAGGCCAATTCATGTCAGGTGCTTCGATGCGCTTTGCAGTGGAAAAAGTGTTACATGAAAATCCAGAAGCGGTTGTTTATTTGACAGATCGGGGTAATTCCTTTGGCTATGGCGACTTAGTGGTGGATTACCGCAATCTACCAGAGATGTCAGCCATGAATGTTCCAGTTATTATGGATTGCACGCACTCTTTGCAGCGTCCTAACCAAACAACAGGCGTAACCGGTGGCCAGCCCGCTTTAATTGAAACGATTGCCAAAGCTGCGATCGCCGTAGGAGCAGATGGGATCTTTATCGAAACTCATCCAAATCCTGCAGTGGCAAAATCTGATGGCGCGAATATGTTGCCATTGGATCAATTAGAAGGTCTACTCGAGAAGTTATTGCGCGTTCGTGAGGCGATTGTTTAATGCATCTTATAGCTGATTTGGAGGGTGATATCCGATCTAGTTGACCCCTCAATCAAGTCTAATCCTGTACCAATTTCTGTTCGGTCGTAGTAGGTAATTCTAGCCCATTTAGCCGCTAGTTGAATTTCCCTTTTCAATTGATAAGCCATAACTAGGTTAGTTTTTAATCCCTTACCTGAATAAGCTGGGAGAAGGAAGGAATAAGGCACACCTGGTTCATAGGCATAATTTCTCGTATCGTAACTCGGAGTGTTTATATAGGCGAAACGTCCTTGAATATTCCATTTACCTTGATCCCATTTAACATCCTGCAAAAGTAAATAACCAATCTCATCTCCTAATTTTGAAGCCATCAAGCGAGAGTGGAAATCCCACGATTTAATGGCGATAAAGTGTCCATCAAGACTAATTTGTACTAAGTCTTTATTTTCTTTTCGCGTCCATTTACCTTGAAGGAATCCGCGGGCGTGATGTCTTTTTTCCCATTGTAAACGGCTCAACACCTCCCAGCCTGAGGTATTCGATGCTAATACTTGGTATTTAGGCCCTGGGAAGCGAAAATAATCCACATAGGAGCTTAGCTTCATTCGTTTGTTTATTTGATAACCTAGGCCTAGGAATAGGCCCATTTCGTTTATGTTTTCAGAGTTTTCGGAAAGACCATTGGATTTAGGGCTAAAATAGCCTGCTGAATAGTGTCTGAATAAATAGGAGACATCCACTTTTTTCGAAAGTGATGTGGCTCCAGATTGAAGGATGGAAAATTGCCTTTGGCCAGAATAAGCCATTTCTCCCACCATGCGAATGTTCTTAAGAGGATATTGGAAGCTGATTGAATAATTCTTTAATTCATTTCCGGACCACTCGGGTTTCTTATAGCCGGTCCCGATGGGTTTAGGCAAGGACCAAAGCGTATAAACACCATTTAGCTGCAGGACGAGTGGAATGCTTCGTGGAGAATAGGTAAAGTTTGCGCCCGCTGTCTTTTCTTGCATCGCATCTTTGTGGCCGATTTCAGAGGTAGTTCGATGAAATCCATCTTCTACTCTGGAACGCAGGTATTTATTTCCTAGCGAATCAACTCCGGTGGTCGCATCTAAGTTTCGATAGGAGACAAATGCTTGTATTCTGAGGAATTCGGTAAGTTTTAGCTTAATGTTGATTCCGCGATAATAGCCATACTCTACACTGGAACTGTAGGCTAAACCACCTAAATTGAATTTTTGGGTAGCTTTTATGCTCTCAAAACTCTTGCCTAAGGAGAAGCCTCCAGATTGCATGAGCCCTTGTCCCCATTGGTTGATGAAGTCGCCTAGAATTATTTTTTCTACGGTTCCTATTGACTTAAATTCTAAGAAGCCACTACTAAAGTCGGTTAGTTCTTTTTCACCTGCGTCCTTTTGTACTAAAAATCCAATTCTAAGATTTGTATTTAGTTGTCCGCGGTAGCGTAAAGTTTGATTCAATCGATCCCCTACATAGCGTATTTTACTCCGTAAATCGGGTTCTGTAAATCCTTTTTTCTCTTCTACTGTCCAATCCGTTTTAAATAGGACCTGATGGGTCGATAAGGTAGGTTTCCACCAGCTAGATTGGACAGGATTACACAGTAGAAAATCTTGAATTCTGCGCAGGAATTCTATATCCCAACCAGGAATGGTTTGTAATTCTAAAATAGATTGAAAGGAGCCTAGTTGTTTACGGAAGAGGAGAAATGCATTGATTTGTTCCGTACTAAATAGGAGAGAGGATTGTAGTTCGGCCTCAGAAACTAGGTTGATATGTAGCGGATTTGCGAGGTAGTAGTCGAAACTAGTTTGCTTTTCTTCCTCTTCTTGGGTGGAGATTTGGGCAAAACAGGCAAAAGAGGCGAGCAAAAATAGGATCGTTTTCAAGGGAGTAGTTTTCCCTGAAATTACCTTCTAATGGCCTATAAAGGCCGATTAAAACTGATAATGAAAATCAGTTAGTTGAACTTTCGTTCGATGATTTGGTGTAGTTCATTCCAGATGGCTTCGTTCTCCGCTTGACGATAGGCCTCGAAGCGGGATAACAAGGCTTGCATCCAAGTCTCTGCTTCCGCTTCTTCATCTATATATTGGATGAGTGACTCTAATTGGGCAACATCACCTTGAAAAATCTCTTGAATGAATTTGATGCGTTGGTGCAGCGGAATAGTATCAGCTATACGTTGGGTCATTTGAGCCTCCACTTTTGATTTCAAGGAATCAGAAGAACCACTCAAAAGGTCTTTTAAACGCGTAAACTCCTCCTCTGTCGAGTCTTCTAAGCTTTCAGGTGCTTCGAAATATACCTCGGTATTTAACAAATCGAAGGGTTCAGCGGGTGTTTCTGTAGCGGGGTAATCAAAAGATTCATTCGTCGTTTCGGAAGCTGGAACCGGTGCGTCAACAGCCTCTAATACTGGTGCATCTGGTGCCTCATATGAATTCAAAAGATCCGCAAAACTAGGCTGAACGAGCTCTTGCGAAGGGGCCGAATCCGAAAGGCTTTCAATCCAAGATACCCAAATGAACTCAGGAAAAGCAACCTGATACAATAAAGTTTGAGCAACTCCTGCCCACTTTTCTTCAAAACGGGGGCTTGCCCAAAAGAAATTAGGGAAAACTTCAACAGTCCGAGAAGAGTTTAGCTGAGCTAAAAGCTCTGCTTGAATGGTTTCAATGACAGGGGCAGGGACTTCCCAAGTTAGTACCTCTTGAAATGTGATCGATTCAGCTGAATCATTCCAGTATTGCAAGAAAATATTCGGTGTAGCCATGTTATGATTTAATTTCTAGTTGTTCGCAAGCCATTCTAGCGGCTGTTTGTTCTGCTTTCTTCTTCGAATAACCTTTCCCTTCTGAGATCTTTTCGCCGTCTAAGATGACCAAAGCCGTAAATTCACGGTTATGGTGTTCGCCTTCTTGGTCCAGCTCAAAAGAGACCTTTTTGCCTTCTTTTTGGGCCCACTCAATCAACATCGACTTGAAGTTCGGGTTATTTTGAACAACGGCTTCAAGGTCAAAGTATTGTGTGAGAATCTTTTTGATGATGAAGTTTTGGGTGAAAGCAAAGCCTTTGTCTAGATAAACAGCTCCAATAAAGGCTTCCAAAGCATCTCCGTACATCGACGTTCGAGCCATTGAAGATTTACGCTGTGCTTCGAATTCGATTACCTCTTCTAAACCTAGTTTACGACCGATCACGTTAAGCGATTCGCGACTTACCATACGAGAACGTATCTCTGTGAGAAAACCTTCGTCTTTGAAAGGGAATTTTTGGAATAAATACGTAGCAGTAATCATCCCTAGAACGGAATCCCCCAGGAATTCGAGGCGTTCATTCGACTCTTTGTAGTTTTCAGCCACACTCTCCTTCGAAGCGGAGGCGTGTAAAAAGGCTAGTCTGTATAAGGTTAAATTACTTGGATTAGCACCTATTAAATGTGTAACCGATTTCTTTAAGAATTTCTCTCGTTCGTCCAGTCGAATCGGATCTAACCAGTTTAGGAGAGATTTTACGGCCATATTTTTTTAGATTTTTCTGAAAATTACCGTTGCGTTATGACCTCCAAAACCAAATCCGTTACTCATGGCAACGTCAATCTTACGTGCTTTACCCACATTTTCTGTCAAGTCGATACGTTGATCGATTTCAGGATCGCGGTTAAATACGTTAATCGTAGGAGGGACAAATTGGTGTTGAATGGCTAATACAGACGCAACCGCCTCTACTGCACCTGCACCACCTAACAAGTGACCCGTCATCGACTTCGTCGAAGAGATCGCTATATTGTAGGCATGCTCACCAAAACAATCCACGATGGCTTTAATTTCTTGTGGATCACCAATCGGAGTAGACGTACCATGTGTATTCACATAATCCACTTCTTCTGGCTTGATGTTCGCATCTTCTAAGGCGTCATTCATTGATAATAAGGCGCCATATCCTTCTGGGTGTGGAGCCGTAATGTGGTGTGCATCTGAAGAGAAACCTCCACCGATTAATTCGGCATATATTTTTGCACCACGCGCTTTCGCGTGCTCGTATTCTTCTAAAATTAAGGCACCAGCACCTTCACCTACCACGAAACCGTCACGGTCTACATCATAAGGGCGAGACGCCGTAGCAGGATCATCGTTACGTGTGGACATCGCATGCATGGCGGTGAAACCACCCACTGAAGCGATGGTCACTGGAGCTTCAGAACCACCTGTAACACACACGTTTATACGTCCGGTTCGAATGTAGTTGAATGCATCGATGATCGCGTTGTTAGCTGATGAACAAGCCGAAACTGTTACGTAGTTAGGACCACGGAATCCGTTACGGATAGAGATTTGGCCTGAAGAGGAATCTGCAATCATCTTAGGGATGAAGAATGGATTGATTTTCGGTGTTCCGTCTCCTTGTCCGAAATAAATCATTTCGTCCTCAAAAGTCTTTAAACCACCGATACCTGATCCCCAGATAACGCCTACTTTATTTTTATTGATGGTTTCCATGTCAAAATTCGCATCAGCAATCGCCTCATCAGAGGCTACAACAGCGTATTGTGTGAATGGATCCATTTTGCGAGCTTCTTTCGCATTGATAAAATCTTCTACCTTGAAGTTCTTTAATTCACAAGCAAAACGAGTTTTGAATTTTTCCGCATCGAATTTTGTGATCGGACCACAACCGCTCACGCCGTTCTTCAATCCATTCCAATATTCACTAACGGTATTCCCGATGGGTGTTAGGGCGCCTAAGCCCGTGACAACTACTCGTTTTAACTCCATATTATTCGTATTTATGAGACTCCTTTAAACAAAAAATGTCAATTAGTTCGAGAAATCGCATGGAAAAATCCACCTGATTACTTGTTACCAATTGACATAATTTTTATGGTTGCTTCGATTACTTTGCGTTCTCTTCCAAATAAGTAATAGCTTGGCCTACTGTTTGGATGTTCTCCGCTTGATCATCAGGAATAGAAACAGAGAATTCTTTTTCGAATTCCATGATTAACTCCACCGTGTCTAGAGAGTCAGCTCCCAAATCGTTCGTGAAAGATGCCTCAGGAGTAACTTCTGACGCTTCTACACCTAATTTTTCAACGATGATGCTCTTTACTTTTTCTGCAATATCTGACATTTTAATATTATTTTGGGGTTCAAAAACGTTGCAAAGATTAGAATTAAAGTTGAATTTATCAAACAAATTCCATTCTAATTAGCCTGTTCTAGACTGTTTCTCCTAAAAACAAAGCGATGCAGCCCCTAAAAGGCCCGCATCGTTGCCTAATAAGGCTTTTTTGATGGTTAATTTTTCTAAATACGCAGGTGTTAACCAGTAATTTAATTGCTTCTCCATACCGGGTAGAATAAAGTCGTAAGACGCTGATAATCCGCCACCTATGAAGATATTTTTGATGTCTAAAATACGAATTAAGGAAACTAACATATCGCCTAATAAGGTAGCCACTTCTCCCCAAACCGCTAAGGCTAATTCATCCCCTTCTTCAGCTGCTACCACTAAAGCAGTCGTTGAAATAGTTCCATCAGCAGGAAGGGATGTTTTGCCAGTGTAAGAAGCGCGCATAGCCGTTGCCAATTGCAATAATTCTTTTTTTCCTACATTGCGTTCTAGCACTTTTCCGTTGCGAGAGGGCACGTGACCTGGTTCCATGGCATTGCCGTCGCCACCTAAGAAGATCTTACGGTCGATGACAGCGGCGCCACCTACACCAGTTCCCAGCGTAATGAACACGAAGTCTTCTGGCATGTTCGCTTTCTCCGGAGAGAAATAATATTCACCTAAAGCAGCTGCGTTTGCATCGTTTTCCATGAAGAAAGCGTGTTCTGGGAAGCGCTTCTCTAACATATCAATCATGGGCGATCCATCGATCTCAGGAATAGCGGTGATCTCAATGAGGGTGCGGCGATCTTTGGTTAAAATTCCAGGAAGGCCGATTCCGATTTTCTTGACATTCTTGTGTTGGTACAATTGCAAAGCAATAGCATCCGCAAGACGCTCTAAAAAGTGGTTTGATTCTCTCCAGGTGGCAGTGTCGTAACTTTGAAAATTGTTGATTTGACCTGTGTCTGCGTGTACGATTCCCATTTTTACACCGGTTCCACCTACATCAATTCCTAAGTATTCTTCTGCTACCATAATTTTTATTTATTGAATTACGAAATTGTCGATTTTTGACGTGAATTTCAAATCAAAAGCCGCTCAAGGATAAATTTGCTCGATTTTTTCTAGGATTTGAGTCACTGCGGGACAGATTACCGCGTTTTTTGAGGTCAATCCTAAAATCCCCATGATGTTCTTTCTGTCGGTGTGCGGGTATTCGCGGCAGGCTTTGGGGCGATGTTCATAGATTCCACATTTGTTATCTGCAAGGTCTAAGAAGGGGCACGGGGCTGCCGGATACACCCAATCACCATCTGAATCTTGCACTAAATAGGCATCCAAGAAGGCAGATGTCTTCATTTTGAACAAATGTGAAACCCGTTGAATATCCGTATCATTCCACATAGGACTCGTGGTGCGGCAGCAATTGCCGCAGGTCAAACAATCCGTTTTCTTGAAAACTTCGGTGTGAGCTTGGAAAAATTGCTGGTCCAGATTCTTTGGCTTTCTAGCCACTAGACGTTGGATCAGTTTTCGAAAAGAAGGGTCTTTAGTTTTCGCCATGGAAGCAAGAGCGGCAACGTGCCTCGTAGGACTCAGTTTCGCCTAACAAGACGGTTTGTTGTTGTTCCACCTTACGGTAAGAATAATGGGCAGCGGCACCGCAATTCACGCAAACCGCATGTACTTTCGTCACGAATTCTGCGATGGCCATTAGGCGGGGCATAGGCCCAAAAGGAATGCCTTTAAAGTCCATATCCAGTCCAGCCACGATGATTCGCTTACCTTGATTGGCTAAGGTATCACACACTTCTACGATGTTCTCATCGAAGAATTGCACCTCATCTAAGCCGACCACATCACAATCGCCCGCCAATAAGAGGATTTCACCTGAATTATTGACAGGAGTGGAACGAATCGAATTTTGGTTATGAGATACGATATCTTCATCGTGGTAACGCGTGTCTGCCATCGGCTTGAAGATTTCGACCCGCATTTGGGCGATTTTAGCGCGCTTTAAACGACGTATTAATTCCTCTGTTTTACCCGAAAACATCGAACCACACACGACCTCAATCCAGCCTGCTGGAGGATGGCGTTCGGTAGATTTCGTATGGTTGGGTTCTAAAAACATAGGGCGTAAAAAGCCCCTGAAATTGCATTCAGGGGCTATAAATCAAGTATTATTTCGAAGAAAAGGTAGCTGAGAAGTATTCGCGGTTCATACGCGCGATGTTCTCAAGAGAAATACCTTTAGGACATTCTGCCTCGCAAGCACCTGTATTAGAACAAGCACCGAAACCTTCTTCATCCATTTGAGCCACCATCGCTTCCGCACGTTTCGATGCTTCCACTTTACCTTGTGGTAATAGCGCTAATTGTGAAATTTTAGCTGAGGTAAATAACATGGCTGAAGCATTCTTACATGCCGCTACACACGCACCACATCCGATACACGCAGCTGCTGCAAAAGCATCATCGGCGTCTTCTTTAGGAATAGGCAAGCTGTTAGCATCCTGCGCATTTCCTGTGTTGATCGATACGAAACCTCCAGCCGCAATAATACGGTCAAAAGCAGAACGGTTTACCACTAAGTCTTTAATAACGGGGAACGCACTTGCTCTCCAAGGCTCTACCGTGATGGTTTCTCCATCTTGGAACGAACGCATGTGTAATTGGCAAGTAGTCACACCGCGGTTTGGTCCGTGAGGACGGCCATTAATGTACATCGAGCACATACCGCAAATACCTTCGCGGCAATCATGGTCGAACGCTACTGGATCATCTCCTTCTTCGATCAAACGGTTGTTTAACACGTCAATCATTTCCAAAAATGACATATCTGTGGAGATGCCGCTCACCTGGTACGTTTCGAATTTACCAGCTACGCTTGCATTTTTTTGTCTCCAAATTTTGAGTGTCAGGTTTAAATTTCCTTCCATTGTATCGAATTATTTATAAGATCTTTGAGCAATTTTGATGTTTTCGTATTTCAATTCTTCTTTGTGAAGTTTGAATTTCGATTGTTTTTCGTATTCCCAAGCGGCTACATACGCGTAGTTCTGGTCATCACGAAGGGCTTCCCCGTCTTCTGTTTGGAATTCTGTACGGAAGTGACCGCCACAACTTTCGTCGCGATCCAAGGCATCCACACACATTAATTCGCCTAATTCTAAGAAGTCAGCCACACGGCCTGCTTTTTCTAATTCAGGGTTTAAATTGTCGATCTCACCTGGAATCTTCACATCAGACCAGAATTCTTTCTGTAAGGCTTGAATTTCCTTGATAGAGGCTTTCAAACCTTCCGCACTACGAGCCATACCGCACTCATCCCACATAATCTTACCTAAACGCTTGTGGAAGTAATCGACTGGCTTGTTTCCTTTGATGTTCATTAAGGTTTCTAAACGATCACGCACTGCTTTTTCTGCTGCATCGAAATCTGGGGTATCCGTCGACATCGCTGGTGTGCGAATCTCGGCTGCTAAATAAGCTCCGATTGTGTAAGGGATTACGAAATAACCGTCCGCTAAACCTTGCATCAAAGCCGAAGCGCCTAAACGGTTCGCACCGTGATCAGAGAAATTAGCCTCTCCTAACGCATACAAACCAGGAACCGTAGTCATTAAGTTATAATCTACCCAAAGGCCACCCATGGTATAGTGAACCGCTGGATAAATACGCATAGGCACCTGGTAAGGATCTTCCCCCGTAATTTGCTTATACATATCAAACAAGTTACCGTATTTCTCTTTTACGACTGCTTTACCCATCGCTTGAATCTCTTCGTCTGATGGATTGTGCATATTGTGTTTGTTCGCCTCTCCTTTACCGTAACGGATGATCGCCGCTGCATAGTCTAAGTAAACCGCCATTTTAGACGCTCCTACACCAAAACCTGCATCACAACGCTCTTTCGCCGCACGTGAAGCAATATCACGAGGCACTAAGTTACCGAACGCAGGGTAACGACGCTCTAAGTAGTAATCTCTTTCGTCTTCTGGAATCTCGTTCGCCTTACGAGTATCGTTTTCCTTCTTAGGAACCCAAATACGACCGTCATTACGAAGGGACTCAGACATCAAGGTTAATTTCGATTGGTGATCACCTGAAACGGGGATACACGTCGGGTGAATCTGTGTATAGCATGGATTAGCGAAGAAAGCACCTTTCTTGTGCGCTTTCCAAGCCGCTGTTACGTTCGATCCCATCGCGTTCGTAGACAAGTAGAATACGTTTCCGTAACCACCCGTACATAATAAAACGGCGTGTCCGAAGTGGCGCTCTAAGGCTCCAGTCACGGAGTCACGCGCAATAATACCACGCGCTTTTCCATCGATCGTAACGACATCTAGCATTTCGTGGCGCGTATACATTTTTACGTTACCCATTCCCACTTGGCGTTGCAAAGAAGAATAAGCTCCTAATAATAATTGTTGACCTGTTTGACCTGCCGCGTAAAACGTACGCTGTACTTGCGTTCCACCGAATGAACGGTTAGAAAGCAATCCACCGTATTCACGAGCGAAGGGAACTCCTTGCGCCACGCATTGGTCGATAATACTTCCAGATACTTCTGCAAGACGGTGAACGTTCGCCTCACGCGCACGGTAGTCACCACCTTTAATCGTATCGTAGAATAAACGGTAAACAGAGTCACCGTCGTTTTGGTAGTTCTTGGCTGCGTTGATACCTCCTTGTGCGGCAATGGAGTGCGCACGACGTGGAGAATCTTGGAAACAAAATACTTTCACTTTATATCCTAATTCAGCTAGCGAAGCAGCAGCAGAAGCACCTGCTAGGCCGGAACCTACCACGATGATTTCTAAACTACGTTTGTTGGAGGGATTTACCAACGAAACACTGGATTTGAATGTTGTCCACTTGTCGGCTAAATTACCTCCAGGGATTTTGGCATCTAATTTTGTCATATCAATCGTATCGCTGAAATATTAATGAATCAAATGGAAATAAAAGGCAATCGGCATCGCTGCAAAAGCTGCAGGGATAACGATAGAGAAGATAGCTCCAATCGTTTTAATCGTAGGAGAGTACTTAGGGTGATTCCAACCGATGGATTGAAACGCACTTTGAAAACCATGCAATAAATGGTATCCCAATGAAATACAACCTAACACATAGACTACAACGACTACCGGGTTCATGAATACCGCTTGCATCTCTGCAAATAAAGTATGGTCCTCTAATCCGTCCGTTAAACGAGAAAAGTACCAAAAATGCTTCAGGTGAAGAATTAAAAACAATAACAATAAGGTTCCCAAAAGGCCCATCGAGCGAGAGTACCATTTGCTGTTAGCAGCACCGTCAACCTTCGCATAGGCAACAGGTCGTTTTGATTTGTTTTCAAACCAAAGACGAAGGCCATCTACAATGTGTAATAATAGACCAGCGAACAATACAATTTCCATCGTACGGATTACTGGATTATGTGCCATGAATTCAGCTCCTTCATTAAAGGCCACGCCTCCGTCATTCAAGAAAATCAAGGCATTTAAGCTGCAATGAACTAACAAGAAGCTGATTAAAAATAGGCCGGTAATTGCCATCAGGAGCTTTTTCCCAAGTGATGAATTAAGTGATTTTGTTAACCAAGACATAAATAATTGTATTTGTTAAGAGGAAATAAAAATAAACGAACAGGTCCGATTTTTTTAAGCATCCAAAACTACAATCGAAACACCGCTCTATCAAATTTAAAACGTAAAAAATCCGTTTTTTTTGAAAAAAACGATTTGCCTGCTTAACTTACAGCTAATCAAAAATGATTTATGTTCCTGAAAAAGACAAGTCTCTATTTTCTGTTCCTTTTTTTGTTAAGCTTTGCTTCTCAAGCAACCCATTTAAAAGGGGGCGAGATATCTGTTAAGCGAATTTCGGAAAAAACATTAACCTTTGAATTTACGCTGACTACCTACACTGAAAATAACCGAGCGAACATAGAGCAAAACGAAGTTAAATTTTGCTTCGGCGATGGTTCCACCACTTTGGTGGCTAAGCGCGCTAACGGATTTCCGGTTAACCTAGCTAATGGTACGTTGAAAAATGTCTATAAAATTCAATATACCTATCCTGCGGCATCCCTATTCTATAAAGTATCTGTGGCAGTTCCTAATCGGAATGAAGGTGTCCTAAACATAACTCGTTCAGTGGATGTGCCTTTTTATGTAGAGACCATTTTCTCCATCAATGCCGGTTTAGGATTAAATTCTACCCCTATCTTATTGAATCCAGCGGTGGATTTGACCGCGATTGTAGGACAACCCTTTATTCATAATGCCAATGCGGTGGATGCGGAGGGTGACTCTTTAGCCTATAGGTTATCGGTCTCTAGAACAGGAGCAGAAGCTACCTGTGATCCAGCGAGTCGCGGGTTAATGGCTCCTAATTTTAAACAACCTAATGAGGTGTCCACTACGGTGCCTTCTACTTTTTTGATCGATGCAAAATCAGGTGATCTAAAATGGAATTCGCCTCAGCAAGTAGGCTTATACAATTGTGCTTTTATCATTGAAGAATGGCGGAATGGGGTGAAGATTTCTGAGACGGTGCGTGATATGCAGATCGAAGTGAAAGATTTAGATAATAAGGGACCTAAAATTACCATACCGGCTGATGTGTGCGTTCAGGCGGGGACTAAGATTTCTCAGACGGTTACCGCAATCGATCAAGCTTCCAAGACGGGTAGGGTTGATCCTTTAACGATTACCAGCACTGGTAATGTGTATCCGATTGATACGGTTTATGCAGTGAAGCCACCTTTTGCCACTTTTGTAAGTACCCCTAGGCAGACCTTGATTCAAGCAGTGGGGACTTTTAATTGGCAAACAGATTGTATTCACATCCGAAAGGAGCCTTATGATATTTTATTTAAAGTAGAAGATGTGCCGCCCATTTCCTTAGGTTTAGGAGGCTATCTAGTGGATAGTAAGTTGTGGAAAATTCAGGTGCAGGCTCCTGCGATAAAGAATTTGAAGACAACGATTCCCGTTCCTGCTACCGGAATTAAATTAACATGGGATCCTTATAGCTGTGCCTTACCCTCCGCAAAAATTCGCGTTTTCAGGAAGATAGGCGATTGTTTCCAAGTAACTCAAAAAACGTGTGAGACGGGAATGACCGCGACAGGATTTGTGGAGATTGGTACGTTGACTTCCACAGAAACCTCCTTTGTTGATCTTTCTGTGGCGAAGAACATCAATTATAATTACATAATTTTGGTTTCATTTATTGACTCCAAAGGAAATCTGGCTTACAGCCCGCTTTCTAATTCTTCTTGTAATTTGATTTTAACAGCCTCGTCGATTATGACCAATGTGTCTGTTAAAAAAACAAATAAAACGACAGGAGAGATTTTGGTGAAATGGACAAAGCCACTCAAATTTAATCCATCGCTGTATCCAGCCCCTTATTTTTATCAGCTTCAGCGAGCAGAGGGCACCGCGATTTTGGACTATAAATCGATCGGGTCTTTAATCCCAGCGAGTATTTCTACAGCTGTTAATGATACCACATTCACAGATACGGGATTAAATACAGAAGAAAAATCGTACCGATACCGTACGTTATTTTATTATACGATCGATGGGAAACAGGTATTGATGGACCCTCCATCAGGCGCTACTAATGTGGCATTAGTGGCTAATTCAGGCATTAATTCGGTCAAATTAAGCTGGTCAGCCTCTGTTCCATGGTCTAATGAAAATAAGGTACATCGGGTTTATAGAGAATACCCGCGCGGTTCAGGTAAGTTTAATCAAATAGCAGATGTGCCAGTAGGCGAATCAGGATCCTTTAAATTCACGGATTCGGGACTAGACAGTTTCGCTGGAGATGGGACCTTTAATTACACCATGAAGGTTGATACCTCGTATTGCTATTATGTGGAGACCTTGGGAAGTTATGGAACAGGTTTGCCGGTGATGCAATTAGTCAATGCCTCCCAAATCACCTGTGCTAAATCCTTGTTGGATATTTCACCTTGCCCTCCCAAGCTCGTTTTGAACGCGGTTGATTGTGCTTCTTTGGATGCCAAAGCAGATTGTGAATTCTCTAGTTTTACGAACCAACTGACTTGGACACCTACCGTTTCAGGAGTATGTGATCCAGATATCGTCAGTTATAAGCTGTATTATGCGAAAGATCCATCGTCTGCCTATAAGGTCTTGTATACTGGGGCGAATACCAATTTTGCACATGTATTGCAGGATAGTTTCCGTGGATGTTATTATGTCACTGCCATTAGTGGCTTAGGTAAGGAGAGCGGGCCAAGTGCTAAATTATGTGTGGACAATTGTGCTTCATTTGACTTACCTAATATATTCAGTCCTAACGGAGATGGGTTGAATGATACGTTTAGACCGATGCGATGCCCGCGGTTTGTTAGTCAAGTGGTCGCAACGATTGTCGATCGAAACGGACAGTGGGTGTATCAATATGCTGGACCATTGGAAGGTTTTGGCTGGAATGGTACCGGATCTAATGGTAATCAAATGGCTGCCTCTACCTATTATTACTCGGTAGATGTCATTTTTGATGTCTTAGATACAGCTAAACAAACCAAAAGCTTGAAAGGCTGGGTCGAACTAGTTCGCTAAGATGGACGGAATCGTATTAATTGATGGCCATTGCCGCTTTTGTCGCTTCGCATCGAAGCTTCTTAAAGGAATGGTTTCTGGTCATCTGCAAATTATCCCCGAGACATCATTTACGGAGTTTACACTTCCAGCTATCGATAGCATTAAGTGGGTGGTGGGTCGCGACGTTTATGTGAAGTCGGATGCCATCTCTCGCATTTTAACTAATTCGCATTGGTATTTTCAACCTATTCGTATCGTGTTTTTATTGCCTTCTTTTATACTGGACAAAGGCTACGATTGGGTGGCGAAGAATCGATTATTTTGGGGTAAATCGACGGACGATTGTGCCATTTAGGGCTTTTGGCCTATCTTTGTGAAAATTTTAATCAAAAATCATTCAAATGAAAGCATATATTTTTCCAGGTCAAGGTTCTCAATTTCCAGGTATGGCAAAGGATCTTTACACGAATTTTCCTTTAGCAAAGCAGATTATCGATGAGGCAGATGCCATTTTAGGTTTCTCCCTATCATCTGTGATGTTCGAAGGAACTGACGAGGAATTAAAGCAAACGAAAGTGACGCAGCCTGCGATTTATTTGCATTCTATTTTGATTCCCAAATTAGGGAAAGACTTCGCCCCCTCCATGGTCGCAGGTCACTCTTTAGGCGAGTTCTCTGCCCTCGTTTCTGCGGGAGGCTTAAGTTGGCAAGATGGATTAAGATTAGTGTACCAAAGAGCTCTCGCGATGCAAAAGGCCTGTGAAATCGAACCAAGCACCATGGCTGCTGTTTTAGGCTTGCCAGATGCAACAATAGAAGAAATTTGCCAAGCATACGGACCATCCGTAGTCGCAGCCAACTTTAACTGCCCAGGCCAAGTCGTGATTTCCGGATCTGTGGAAGGAATTGAAGCAGTAGGTATTCAATTAAAAGAGGCAGGAGCGAAGCGCGTATTGCCATTGCCTGTAGGTGGAGCCTTCCACTCACCGTTTATGGAACCCGCTCGCGTAGAATTAGCCGCAGCCATCGAGGCAACCGAAATCGTTCGCCCTATTTGTCCGATCTTCCAAAACGTCAACGCTAAACCCTCACAAGACCCAGCCGAGATCAAAGCCAATTTAATTTCGCAATTAACGGGTGCGGTTCGTTGGACACAGTCCGTAGAAGCCATGGTCGCAGCGGGTGCAACCGAATTCATCGAATGCGGACCAGGGAAAGTATTGCAAGGCCTTGTACGCAAGATCCACGCGGAGGCCGTTGTGTCTTCCTTTGAATTTGAATTTGAATAATTAGAATAATCGAATTTGATGCGCTGATTGTGAGCGCTTAAGCGAAAATCGGCGGAAATAATTCAATTATTTTTCCAGTAACGTTTGATAAATTGGGTGCAAGCCCTTACTTTTGCAACAGATTTTGGAATTGACCTATGGTGTAATGGTAACACACCAGTTTTTGGTTCTGGTTTTCTAGGTTCGAGTCCTGGTAGGTCAACAGAATTAAAAAGGAGCTCATCGTAAGATGAGCTCCTTTTTTTTTATACCATCTTCTTCATCTTCTCCAGCCCCGTCTTTGCCACCTTCAGTGGATCCTGAGCCCAAAGTTCTTTATTGAATAATTCGAGTGAAAGAATAACTGGTTTTTCAGTCGGTTTTAAACGCTTGATGATTTCTTTAATCGGTGCTTCTCCGTCGCCCGCGTAGATGCGGTCGCCGTCCGTAATGGAGGTGGGTTTGATAGTAGTTACGTAGTCGTTTACGTGAAAGACTTCGATCGAGTTCTCCCCTACGAGGTGGAGGCAGTCGATGGATGATTCGCCTTTGTAGAGATGGAATACGTCGAGTAAAAGTTTTGCATTGGGTTGCCCGGCTTCGGCAGCGACGAAAAGGACGTCAGCGACGCGGTTCAAATTTTTTGAGTGTCCCCACATTTCGAGTTGGGGTGTGACGCCGGTGCTGACACCGATGTCAAGAATGGCGCGGTAGCGTTCTGCGGCGCGGCGAAGGTCGAGGCCTGCTTCTTTAGTGGCGCCCATGGGTGGAGCTGCGGTGCGGAAACAGCCCAATTGTGCGAGCATATCCATCTCGCGTTTCATCTGTTCCAAACCTTGTCTTCGAGTCGCCTCATCATCGACGATCCATTGGGCAAAGCCGATCGCATTTTGGATCTTAATCCCTAAATCATCGATGCGCTTCTTTGCCTCTAAAAGTGTGCCACCTGATTTCAGATAAGCTTCTAACGTAGGTATCCAAATTTCACAGTGCTGATAGCCAGCCGCGGAGGCGACTTCGAGTTCTTTGATGAGCCCTAACTTTTGGCCCATGATCGTACTCATATTCAACGAAAATTCGAATTTTTGTGCCTTAGCTGAAGGAGTTGCGGAGGCTGAAAATGGTAATAAAGCTGCTCCAGCCGCTGTTCCAGAAGCAAAAAGTAAATCGCGGCGACTAATTTTTGTCATAAGATTTTGCAGATAGAATCGATTTCAAGGAAGTAAGGTCGCCGGATTTTTTTAATTGTTTGTAGGCATCTGCCCAGGTCCACAGGATCAGTGGAATTTCTTGGTCTCCTAATTCGATGGTGGAGTTCACATTGGGTCCCTTTTTGGTCTTAATCACAATTACCCCATTAGCCCCTCTAACACCATAGATAGCCGTTTGGGAAGGATCTTTTAATACGTTTACGCTCTCTATATCGTTCGGGTTAATAGCATTTGCATTACCCGTTAGGGGTACATCATCAACGATATAAAGAGGACCATTCGCATTGATGGAGCCTATACCTCGTATTCTGACCATCGTGCCACCGCCAGGAGAATTATCACTGCTGACGGTAACGCCGGCCGCTTGGCCTTGAATCTTTTGATTTACCGAAGCCGCGTTAATTTGATTGAGTCTATCTGCGGTGATGGTATTTTTATCTGTGTTCTTCGGGGTCTTTGTAAAGTTAAGTGGATGAATCTGAAGGCTAATTCCAGCATTCCCTATCTGATCTTTGCCGGTAACCAGCTCGATGCGATCAATGGAACGTAGAGGAACAATGGATGTTTCCCGAAACTCTTCTTGCGAAGCGGTAGCTGGCTCGTACAAATGAACGAAGAGCGTATCGTTTCGTAGGGTAAATTGTTGCTTCGGATTTTCGAAATGCTTTTTTAGTAGGTCAAAAAAGGTGTTTTTTTGGCCAAATAAAACCAGTGGGAAAAACAAGAGTACTAAGAGCTTTTTCATCGATTGATTTCGCCTAGCTTCTCATACGAGAGAATCATCGAACGAACGTTATGGTAATTTATTTTCCAGTTATGGGCCATGTGTCGCCAAATCGGTTCCCCTTCACGGGTCATCAGCGGCCACCATTCGCCCGTATTGCGGTTAATCATCTTATCGAACACGAAACGATGTACTTGTTCGTAAGCCTTCAAAAATTGCTCATCTTTCGTTAAAAGATAGGCATCTAGCATCCCGATGAGCATTTCGGCCTGCTGCCAAAACTCTTTTTCCAAATCCGTAGGCCCACCACTGTGCGACCCCTCTACATATACGCCACCATGTTCCCAGTCGATGCCATTTTCCATGGAATGATAGAAGGCCTTCTTAATATTCGCCAAATAGGGCGCGGTATCAATCTTGCCCACCTTCAACGCGTGTAATAAAAGCCACCCAAACTCAGAGTTGTGTCCGTAGGAGGTATTGTCGACGGCTGAGGCTTTTTGGCCTCCATCCTGAAAACGATCCCATCCCCATACAATATCAAATTTAATCTGCGGGGCCACACTCCAGTCCGCCCAAAACTGCGGAATCCCCGTACCCGATTCAGGGTCCATGATTTTATGAATTAATATATCAATCGACTCCCGTAATTTTCTACGGTGAATCTCTTTTCCACTCGCCTCATACAAAGTCGTAAAGGCTTCCATTAAATGCATGTGCACATCCAAGGTCTTGCGATCTCCTCCAGGAGCTCCCGGTCCCATGAGCGACCAATCTTCCGAAAAGAATTCCCAGTAACCACCATAATGGGTATCCACTGCATATTTTTGGAGTAAATCAAACACCTTCTCCGCGTATTCCAAACCCACCGGATCCCCCGTCGCCAGGGTATACTCACTTAAGGAATAAATCGCGAAACTGTGGCCATAGCCAATCTTCTGCTTATTTGTCGCCTCACCAGCGCGGTTCACCATCCAATGGAATCCGCCGTGCTTCTCGTCCCACATTTTGTCCAGTAAAAACCGAACACCATGCGCCGCCATCTCCTTCATTACCTCCCCACCAAAACCATGCCTGTAAGCCTGCGAATACGTGAAAACCGACCGCGTCATCGCAATCAGCGACTTCTCGTCATCCCCCGCATCCTCTCCAAATTCATTGAAATGCGTAATAAACCCGCCCTGTTTTCGATCTACTGTCCGCTGAATCCAGAAGGGCAATAGCGCCCCTTCTGTATATTCCTTGATTTCTGATCTAAGCGATTGAATGTCCATCCTGTAATTGTCTTATGGCTTCCGGACTCGCTGAGCCGGTTACGCCTAGTTGATGAATTGTTATATGTACGGCCAAAGAAGCAAACTCACAAGCCTCTTCCACCGAGGCCCCCGCCGCTCTCGCCGCAGAGAATCCTGCCACCACCATGTCGCCAGCGCCCACCGTATCGATGGGTCCATTAACCGGAAAGGCAGGTTGGTGATGGTATTCTTGCTCGCTGGCATAAACCATTCCTTTTTCGCCTAAGGTAACCAAGACAGGTTGTTTTCTGTTCGTGGCCCAGGCTTGAATATGTTCTTTCGTGGCCGGCTTAGAATGAAGCTTTGTAAACTCAGCTTCGTTCACTTTTAAGAGCATATGCTTAGCATGGCTGCCCAGTGAACGCAGATCGGCTATTGCGTTTGTTTTATGGACTGCCTCGATGTGATGGGATTGCAATAGGGAAATACTGAATTGTTCATTAAGGATGATCCAATTAAAGGATTCTTTTTCAAGCGCCTCAATTAATTCGTCTGTATGATCCTGAAAATTCGTCGACCGCGTCCCAAAATCAATTCGATTTTGCTCCACTATTCCGTTCATCGGTTTCGTATACGTAGGGGTATCGATCGCGATTTGCATTATGTTCGTAGCATCGATTCCTAAAGACTGCATTTGATGTGCCATCTCCCTACCGAAGAGGTCATTTCCACGTACTCCAAAAGCTGAAACCTGTACCCCTAAAATAGCTAGATTTTTTGCCACATTACCTGCACCACCTAAATAAGCACGCGGAACAGAGGCGAGATGCACTTCTTTAGCGGTTTCGAGAGAAAATTCACCCGTTGAGGTTTCAATATCGAAATAGAAGTCCAAAGCAAAATCCCCTATGACCGCTACGCGCAGCTGTTGGATTTGGGCTAACAGGTTCTCCAATCTTTCCGAATTCATGTATGATAGGTTTAGCTAAAATTTCATCGAAAAATAGGGATATTTTCTTTAATTTTG
>CANLVU010000008.1 GCA_947494535.1 Cytophagaceae bacterium | reverse complement strand
TGCGGACACCACGAGTCATTAATTCACCGCTGCGGAGCCTGCGGCTCCGCGCAAATGAAGACCATGGGCTATGGCACAGAGAAATTAGAGGAGGAATTGCAATTACATCTTCCTGAGGCGCGTGTGGCTCGAATGGATTTGGATACCACACGTTCGAAGACTGCCTTTACGAGTTTGATTACAGAGATTCAGAAAGGCCAGGTAGACGTTTTAGTAGGTACTCAAATGGTAGCTAAAGGCCTCGATTTCGAGGGGCTATCGTTAGTAGCTATTTTTGACGCAGATAAGATTATTAATTTTCCAGATTTCAGAGCACACGAACGAGGATTCCAGTTAATCACTCAAGTGGCAGGTCGTGCCGGTCGCCGCGAGGTGCAAGGGCAAGTGTACATTCAAACGAATCAACCCACGCATCGCCTGTTTACCTATATCCAAGAAGGAAATTACGAGCAATTGTATGCGGACGAAATGATTGAACGCGAAGGCTATCATTACCCTCCATTCACTCGTTTGATTAAGATCGTCATGCGGCATTATGAGGCGCGCAATGTGGAAACGGCGGCGAAGGATTTAGGCGTTTTATTGAAGGCCAAATTTGGCAATGGACGCGTCCTAGGTCCTGAAAAGCCCTTAATCGAACGCATTCGAAATCAATATGCGATGGAAATCCTGATTAAGTTGGAGAAAGGTGTGGCACTAGCCACCTTTAAAAAGCAGCTTCGCCAAGAGTTGGATACCCTTAGCACGAAGCCAGCTTTCAAAGGCGTTCAAATTATTGTAGATGTAGACTGCAATTAGCGTACGTGCACCACTTCCTCGTAAGGAACTCTAAAACGAGGTCCCCACACTCCCTCTTCTGTTCCTTTACCCACCGAAACAATCATATTGATTTCCGCTCCAGCAGGCAGCTTTAAATGTTTTTTCACGCGTTGTGCATCAAAACCTTCCATAGGGCAGGACTCAAAACCTTCCGCTGCAATGGAAAGCATAAACGTTTGCGCAGCTAATCCACACGATTTATGCACCATCACGCGCTGATCGGCTTTACCCCCAAAACGCATCATCGGTTTTTTCAATCCCATCCAGAAACAAATGTTCCAGCGGATGAAAGTAGAAATACCAAAAATATCGTTGCGGTATAATAGCGGAATGAGCTTCCCATAGTACTCTAAACCTCTTTTTTGCATTTTAGTCGGTTCACCTTCAATGGAATCTTTTACGCGGCTTAAGTTCCAAGCTGCTCTTTGTTTCCAAAGATCCTGGCGGGTAACGAAAACGACCATATGGGCGGTATCTTTTGCTGCCGATTGTCCTAAACATAGGGGAAGAAAGGCCTTTTTTTCTGATTCACTTTTAATCCAATAAAACTCCCATAGCTGCATATTACTACTATTAGGGGATAAAATGGAACGTTGTAAGCTGCGTTCGATGACTGCATCGTCCACTTTTACGGTGGGGTCATAGCGTCTATTGGAACGTCTTTTCTGAATAATCTCTTCGAATTGGGTTGAAAGCATTTATCTTTTTTTATGCCAAATATAGCAGAAAATCCCTGCTTTTGCCTCTGATTTGATTACCTTTGTGGTTCGAAAATATTAACCCACATTTATATGCTTAATCTTGTTTTATTTGGGCCCCCAGGGGCAGGCAAAGGCACTCAGTCTGCAAAATTAATTGCGAAATACGGTTTAATCCATTTGTCTACAGGTGATTTATTACGTGCGGAAATTTCTGCAGGTACGTCTTTGGGCTTAGAAGCGAAGAAATTAATGGATCAAGGAATTTTGGTTCCAGATGCAGTTGTGATCGGAATGATTGAGAATAAATTGAACGAGAATAAGGAGGCGGCGGGTTTTATTTTTGATGGTTTTCCTAGAACGGAGGCGCAAGCTCAAGCTTTGGACAACTTATTAGCAGGTCATCAATTAGCGATTAATCACATGATTGCGCTAGAGGTGAGTGAAGAGGAACTAACGCAGCGTTTATTAGAGCGCGGCAAGACTTCTGGTCGTCCTGATGATCAAAACGAAGAATTAATACGTAAACGCGTGCAAGAATACGGCGAAAAAACGGCTCCGGTAGCTGGTTATTACGCTGCTCAAAATAAATTCTCAGGAATTAATGGTATTGGCGAAATTG
Source organism: Cytophagaceae bacterium (assembly GCA_947494535.1). Classification (GTDB taxonomy): domain Bacteria; phylum Bacteroidota; class Bacteroidia; order Cytophagales; family Spirosomataceae; genus Aquirufa. The sequence goes on along the minus strand of CANLVU010000008.1, from coordinate 39,124 downwards.
AGGAAATTTTCTCTCAAATTTTAGCTATTATCGAAGCATAATTAACAAAATAGAATGACATCTAACTTCATTGACTACGTCAAAATCAATCTACGTTCCGGCCGAGGAGGAAGCGGTTCATCCCACTTTCGGAGGGAAAAACACGTGCCTAAGGGTGGACCAGATGGGGGTGATGGCGGTCGTGGAGGTCATATTTACCTGGTTGGAAGTACGCAACTTTGGACATTGATTCACTTGAAATACCAGAAGCATATTATTGCGGATAGTGGAAATGGTGGAGAAGGTGGACGCCGTTCCGGTGCTGAAGGGGAAGATGTCTTCATTCAAGTGCCTTTAGGGACGATTGTGAAAGATGCGGAGACGGATGATTTTCTGGCAGAAGTTACAGAAGAAGGGCAAAAGATTTTATTGCTACCCGGCGGTCGTGGTGGTTTAGGAAATCATAATTTCAAGTCTTCGACGAATCAATCTCCTCGCCATGCGCAACCGGGCGAAGAGGGTCAAGATGTATGGGTAGTGATGGAATTGAAAATATTAGCTGATGTAGGTTTAGTGGGTTTCCCGAATGCGGGTAAGTCAACGCTTTTATCCGTACTTTCAGCGGCCACTCCTGAAATTGCAGATTATCCATTTACTACCTTAGTGCCTCAATTAGGGGTGGTCGAATACCGGGATGATAAGTCCTTTGTGGTTGCCGACATTCCGGGAATTATTGAAGGTGCATCGGAGGGTAAAGGTTTGGGATTGAGATTCTTACGTCATATTGAACGGAATTCGATTTTGTGCTTTTTGATTCCATCTGAAGCAGAAAATTGGGGAGAAGAATACCGTATTTTGACCGGAGAATTAGAAAAATACAACCCAGAATTATTAGGAAAGCGTCGCGTTATTGTCGTGTCTAAAATGGACTTGTCAATTCCAGAAATGGAAGCGGAAATGCGGGAAAGTTTACCACAAGATATTCCCGTTTTATTGATTTCATCTGTGACTCAAGAAGGAATTCAGGAATTGAAAGATTTGCTTTGGACTACCTTATTAGATGATAATAAAGACTTTGATAAGTTAAAACAAACACCTCTTATGTTAGATCTTCCGGTAGTTAATCCGATGGCGGATGAAATGATGGAAGATCCAGAAGCTTTAGCTTAAATCAGCTACTTGCTGCGCCATCAAGGCGATACCTTCTTGAAAAGTTCTAGGTGCATAGCCTAGGACTTTTTTTGCTTTATCGAGCACAAAACCTGTACGAGCGGGTCTTTTTGCCGTCTGTTGAAAGGTAGATGAATCCGCTTTTTGCAATAAAGATTTGTCCAAACTATAATAATCTGCCGTCATCACTGCCATTTCGTAGGGAGTTAAGAAATCAGAGCCGGAGATGTTGAATACGCCTTCCACTTCGTCTTTTGAAAGCAACCAGCAGCCCATCGCTAGATCTTCCGCTAGGGTAGGCGTGCGGAACTGATCCGTTACTACTTGGATCGTTTTTCCGTCTTCTAGGGATTTCTTCACCCACAGCAAAATATTAGAACGGCTCATATCCGGCACAATGCCATAGACCAATACAGTGCGCGCGATGCTCCAACGAATGTGAGAATCAAACAATAAGTGTTCTGCTTTTAATTTGCTTTCTCCATAATAAGAAATCGGATTTGCTACATCCTCTTCTTTATAAGGACCAGCTGCTCCATCAAAAATGAAGTCAGTCGACAAGTGACATAAATAAGTTCCGTGTTTTTCGCAGGCCTCTATGATATAAGCAACTGCATCTACGTTTAACAAATCACAACCTGCACGATCTGTTTCGCAGGTATCCACGTTAGTCATGGCAGCCGTATGAATCACCACCTCGGGCTTGAATTGATCAAATACTGCATTAACTTCTTCTGCCACGGTAATATCTAAAGAGGCGTAGGTGTATCCTTCGGTCACCGGTAAACGATTAGCTCCTCGGGCGGTGGCGATTAATTCGACATGCGCTTGTTCGCGTAGAAGTTCGACTAGTTTTTGGCCTAATAAACCGTTAGATCCCGTGATTAAAATGCGTTTTTTCATGAACCTAATTGCTGTCTGATTTTTCTTAATAATTGATGTGCCCCTAAATGAATCAGCTCCATCGCGACTTCTTTTCCGAGTATAGCTGGATCTGAACCCTCCGCAGAATGGTAGATATTTTCTACACCATCTAAGCTAAGAACGCCGGCATGCAAAGCTATTTTATCGCCATTTAAGACGGCATGTCCATACACCGGAACACTACATCCGCCTTCTAAATGCGCTAATAAATGGCGCTCAGCTAATATAGTAGCCTCTGTTTCAGAATGATTGCAAGCTTTGCGTACTAAGTTTTTAATACTAGCGTCTAATGTTACTGCACATTGAATCGCCACCGATCCTTGGCCCACAGCGGGTACGAATTGATCTATGCTTAAGTGCTGCGTTATATAGGATTCCATTTCCATTCGGTGGACGCCGGCAAAAGCCAATAGCATTGCATCGCAATCCCCCTTTTTTAATTTTTCCAAACGCGTCTGCAAATTGCCTCGCATCTCTACGGCGGTATGCTGTGGATAAAAATGGCTCAAAAAGGCGCGTCTGCGCGTGGAAGATGTGCCAATACGCAAGGACTCGCTAGAAGCCAAAGTCTTCGCTGGATCAAGGCTTAAAACAACATCTTCCGCCGATTCGCGCTCTGTAAACGCGATTAATTCGAGTTCTGCAGGCAAATGGGAGGGAAGGTCCTTCGCAGAATGCTGGGCGATGTCAATTTCTCCTGCACGCAGCATCGTTTCTAATTCTTCGGTGAAGACTCCTTTAGATCCGATTTTAGATAAGGAACGATCGAGTATTTGATCCCCTTTTGTGGAGATCGCTACGATTTCATAAGCTAAGCCTTCTTTTTCGAGCAAAGCTCCCACGTAGTGAGCTTGCCACAAAGCCAAAGCCGAATTTCGAGTACCGATGCGAACCGTTTTCATATCAGGAGTTTTTCGCGTGGAATACGCGTAATAAGTAAAGGGAGAGGTCGAGGTGTACCATTTTGGCCCGTGCATTACGTTCTAAATGGTAGTGCACTTCGGAGATTTTCTCCGTCATTGCCGCGATCTTATCGGTATTCAGCGTTTTTGAGAAATTATCCACAAAGGCCTTTTCCTTTTCAAGCGATTTAATTAAGCTACTCGCATCCGAAATTTGGTACAGACATTGTCTGAAAATATGCAAGCTATAACTCAAGATTCCTTTTTGATTTTCCTTCGCTAAACCGTCGAATTGGTCGGCTAATTGGACTAATTTGGATAGATTTCGCGCATAAATCGCGCGCATCCACTCGGCAAACCAAGTCGTAGTGCTGAGGTTATCGGAGTTTGATTTCTCCAAAGCTTCCGAAATATTTCCTTCGCAATTCACCGCTATTTGGTGTGCCTTTTCGGTATCAATTTCCGCTTTTTGGACTAAATAATCCGCTAAATCCTCCACATCCACGGCTCCCACACTAACGCGCTGGGTTCTAGAGATAATGGTGGTCAATAATTTATCCGGTTCCGCACAGACTAAAACAAATAAAGTCGAACTTGGCGGCTCCTCTAAGGTCTTCAATAAGGCATTGCCTGCAGCCGCATTTAGCGTCTCAGGGTTCCAAAGCATCACCACCTTAAATGGTGCCTCAAAGGGTTTTAAGCTAATTTTTTGCACTAATTTTCGAGTCTCTTCTACGGGGATATTTCCCTGGCGATTTCCCTCTGCACCCATATAGCCTAGCCACTCGGGCAAGGTTCTAAAGTAAGATTCTTGAATAAATTTCCGCCAATCAGGCAAATAGGCATCCGACTCCGCCTCCTTGATTTTCTTCGTTATGACGGTAGGGTAGACGTAGACTAAATCCGGGTGAACGCCTCGTTGCAATTTCTGGCAACTAGGACAAACCCCACAGGAATCGCTGTCTGAGCGGTCCGTGCAAAATAAATAGGTGACAAATGCATGAGCCATTGCGAGTTGAGCTCCACCTGGAGGTCCCACGAATAATTGAGCGTGTGCGATGTGTTGATTTTGCACCGCTAGCGACAAAGTTTTCTTGGTTTTGTTCAGACCTGGAATGTCTTGAAATCGCATGCAAAGGGCTTTTTATAAAGAAAGAACTAATTTCGGAAAGATGTGTCCGCTTTCCAAATTTCTTCCATGCTTTGGCGTAGATTTTCGGGGATTTTCTGATTTTTCAATTCGATCCAAGCGCAGGCAGAGGCAAACGCTTTTTCGAAATCAAATTGCTTTAATGATGGATACTCTCCAAAACTAAAGGACGGGATATATCGCGGCGGAAATCCAATACTTGATAGGTTGCAATGACTCCCAATAACAGTCCCCGTATTCAGATTTGTCCCCACACCGGTGGTGACGAAGTCGCCGATGATTTGGCCTAGAGACTTCACTCCGGTATTTCGTGGCCCCTTTATTGTGTAGTCATATAAAGAAACGGCCTGAATATCATTGCGCAGATTTGAGCCATTCGTTAAAGCGCCTAAATTTGAATAGGATCCTACAATCGAGTTGCCTAAATAACCCTCATGCGCTTTATTACTGTAAGGAAAGAAGATGCAGTGGTTGATTTCACCCCCTACCTTGCAACCTGGCCCGATGGTGGTATTCGGCCGGATCTTAGCTCCAATATTCGTCGTTGCACCTTTTAGAAGCGCCGCTGGACCCTGAATTAGCGTTCCTATTTGTAAGTTGACGTCTTCGCCGATATAAATAGGGCCTTTACTAGCATCTAAAATGCTTCCTTGTATTTGTGCGGACGGATGTAGGTAGATGTCTTCCGAACAAATAAACGTATTGTTTCCGGGACCAGGATTGTTTCCCTGGATTTCCATTTGTAAAAACGCAGCTTGATAAGCCAGTAAATCTTCAGGATGCTGTAGGAAAGGAAGGTATTGTTCAAGGCGTTTTGATCCTTTTCCTCTTTGGGCTAAAACACGCTCCTCAAATACATAGGAACTATCTGCCGGAAGTTGTTCTAAAAGTTCGAAAGTGCTAGGCAAAGGAAGTACGGAACTCATCACCTGAATGTCCGCCTTTTCAGCAGTTAAAATTCGTGTGTGCCACTTGCTTTCCAGGGTACTCGTGCCTATCCATAATTCAGCGACTTTTCGGTGCTGAGTGAGCGGTTGCAGAGCGGCCTTTAGAGCCTGGTCCTCGAATAAATGAACAGAAAGCTGCATAGGACAAATCTAGGATAAAAAAAGCCTTCCCCCAAAAGATGGAAGAAGGCTTTTCGTATGGATGTAGGGAAAATTACTTCGCGTAACGCTTGTTGAATTTGTCCACACGTCCTGTTGTATCTAACAATACGTTCTTACCTGTATAGAATGGATGAGATTGTGATGAAACCTCTAATTTGTATACTGGGTAGGTAGCTCCTTCGAATTCAGTGGTCTCTGTAGTAGCGACACATGAACGAGTTAAAAACTTGTAATCAGCTGATAGATCGTGAAATACAACTTCTTTGTATTCTGGGTGTATATCTTTTTTCATGATAATGGATAATAGACGATTCCCTGCCGTCCTGTTTAAAAAATTTTTCCAAAGGGGATATTTGGACCTTACAATAAGGGATGCAAAATTACATAATGTATTTTATTTTCCAACTATTTTCTTTAACTAAATTTCAGAGAATTTCATCCGTTTTTTCGGCGTTAAATTTTTACAAAAATATTTTTATAGTATTTTTCTAAGGAGTAATACGGCTAATGAATTGAGTGACGGGGGTTTGTATGTGGCATTTCAAATACGACCTTTTTTTTTCTTCTTTTGGGACCAAAAATAGTTTGCACGGAGCGTGCTTTTTTTCTAATTTTACCAAGAGCACAATCAGCCAAAGATGCTTCAATTTTTGGTTCATTAAAGCATAAAAACAAAACCGCCACACACTCAATTTGTTAGCGCAAAAAGAGTCCAAAAGCTAAGAAAAAAATTCTCTTAACGCAGGGAATCTATGGTCTGCTTTTTTGCTGGTTGATTTGTTGGTTGATTTAAACATTTACATAGATTTCGAGTTTTAAAATATAATAGATAGATACACATGTACGTAGTAAAAAGAGACGGTCGTCGCGAATCAGTAAAGTTTGACAAAATCACCGCCAGAATTGAAAAGCTGAGTTACAGCTTAGATCCATTTTTTGTTCAGCCTTTAGAGGTTGCCAGAAAAGTGATCACTGGTTTGTTTGATGGCGTTAAAACTACTGAATTAGATAATTTAGCGGCTGAAACAGCTGCCTCTTTGACGACAAAACATCCTGATTATGCAGTTCTAGCAGCTCGTATCGCAGTTTCTAACTTGCATAAAAACACATTGAAGTCGTTCTCGGCTACGATGAAGCGTTTGTTTACGTACATCGATCCCAAGACTCGACAAAATGCCGCTCTTCTATCGAAAGAAGTATATGACATTATCAAAAACAATGCGGTAGAACTAGATGAGGCGATCATCTATGACCGAGACTTTGGTTATGACTATTTCGGATTTAAGACCCTAGAGAAATCCTATCTATTAAAGCTAGATGGTCAGATTGCAGAACGTCCTCAGCACATGTTGATGCGTGTTGCAGTAGGTATCCATAAAGAAGATATTGCAGCTGCTATTGAGACCTATAATTTATTGTCTGAGCGTTGGTTCACTCACGCGACTCCGACCCTATTTAATGCGGGTACTCCTAAGCCTCAATTATCCTCTTGTTTCTTGCTAACTATACAAGATGATTCGATCGAAGGAATCTACGATACCTTGAAGCAAACAGCGAAGATTTCACAGTCTGCAGGAGGTATTGGATTAAGCATCCACAACATCCGTGCAACGGGCTCCTATATTAAGGGAACAAATGGTACTTCGAATGGTATTATCCCCATGTTACGCGTATTCAACGATACAGCTCGTTACGTGGATCAAGGCGGTGGAAAGCGTAAAGGAAGCTTTGCAATCTATTTAGAGCCTTGGCATGCAGATGTGTTCGAATTTTTAGAATTGAAGAAGAACCACGGTAAAGAAGAAATGCGTGCGCGTGATTTATTCTATGCCCTTTGGATTCCAGATTTATTCATGAAGCGTGTAGAGAATAACGAAGAGTGGTCTCTATTCTGCCCTCACGAGTGTCCAGGTTTAGCGGATACGCACGGAGCTGAATTCGAAGCCTTGTATGAGAAATACGAATTAGCGGGTAAAGCGCGTACAGTTGTTAAAGCACAAGAATTATGGTTTAAGGTGTTGGAATCTCAAACAGAGACGGGAACGCCATACATGTTGTTTAAAGATCACGCAAACAACAAGTCAAATCAAAAGAACTTAGGTACAATCAAATCTTCGAACTTATGTACGGAGATCATTGAGTACACAGCGAAAGATGAAGTAGCGGTTTGTAACTTAGCTTCTTTAGCCTTGCCTAAATATGTGAATGTAGACGAAAACGGTGTTTTACGTTTCGATCACAAGAAATTATACGATGTGACGAAGATTGCGACGCGCAATTTGAACAAGATCATCGATGTAAATTATTACCCAGTAAAAGAGGCAGAAAACTCAAACTTGCGTCACCGCCCTATCGGTTTAGGTGTTCAAGGTTTAGCGGATGTGTTCATCTTGTTACGTATGCCATTCGAATCAGAGGAGGCACAACAATTGAACAAAGATATCTTCGAAACAATCTATTTCGCAGCGATGGAAACATCGATGGAATTAGCAAAAGTAGAAGGTCCTTACTCAACATGGGAAGGTTCACCTATCTCAAAAGGGGTATTCCAATTTGATATGTGGAATGTGACTCCATCTTCAGGAAACTGGGATTGGGAAGATCTACGCACGAAAGTAGTAGAGCACGGTGTGCGTAACTCCTTATTAGTGGCACCAATGCCGACGGCTTCGACTAGCCAAATCCTTGGAAACAACGAGTGTTTCGAGCCATACACTTCTAATATCTACGCTCGTCGTGTATTATCAGGTGAATTTGCGATCGTGAACAAGCACTTATTGAAAGATTTGATCAAGTTAAACTTGTGGAATGATTCCATGAAGAATAAATTGATCATCGCGAATGGATCTGTTCAAAGCATTCCGGAAATTCCTCAAAACTTGAAGGAGTTGTACAAAACGGTTTGGGAGATTAAGCAAAAGACCATCCTAGAAATGGCTGCTGATCGTGGAGCATACATTTGTCAATCACAAAGTTTAAATATCCACATCCAAGATGTGAACTTCGGTAAATTAACATCGATGCACTTCCATGCTTGGAAGCTAGGCTTGAAAACGGGTATGTATTACCTACGTACGAAAGCGGCTACAGATGCGATTAAGTTTACCGTGGAGAAGCAAGCAGAGCCAGCAATTGAGCAAACCAATTTAGTGAACGAAACTGAATTAGTGTACTCAGAGGCAGCAGCGAAAGCAGCCGCGGCTAGTTTTGATGACAGTGCTGATCAAAATAAAGCAGATATGACTTGTTCTTTGGATAATCCAGAGGATTGTGAGGCTTGCGGATCTTGATCCATACCTGAATCAATAAACAAAAAGTCACTCGACCCTTACCGTTGAGTGACTTTTTGCTTTTTTAAAAAGATACGGATGAAAAACCTATTCTTAAAACTATTCTTGTTCGACGCGCTTGCAGAGCTTTTTTCCCCTTTGCTGTTTCCGAATTGCCCTGAAATCAGATATGTAACTAAACCCTTGCTGCTTATCTTGCTGATGGGTCACATCGCTTTGGAAAACCCCAAGCCAGCGCTTTTTTTTACCGCCATTTTTGCCTTGTTGGGGGATGTGTTTTTACTGATTCCTGGAGATAATCCCTTGTATTTTCAATTAGGATTAGGTTCCTTTTTAATTATGCAGTTGAGCTATATTCGCCTTTTTGCTAAACAAGCCTCAGATCTGGCGTGGGTTCCAGCTTACGCTCGCCAGCCATTAGCTGGTGTAATTATTTACGTGTTTCTATTTTTAGCGTTCTTGAATCCTAATTTATCAGATGGAATGAAAATCCCTGTGACCCTATATGCCTTTGCGCTAGGATCAATGCTTTATTTTGCGATTCGACTGAAAAATCAATTAATTGTATGGGGAGCCTTTTTATTTGTGGTTTCTGATAGTGTTTTAGCTTTTGGTAAGTTTTATTATTCCTTTCCGGGGATTTCTACCGTTGTAATGCTAACTTATATACTAGCTCAGTTGCTACTAATGAGTGCTTTGTGTAAATTTAAGCTTAAGTAATAAACCATGTCGACGCAAACATCCGATTCGCTCCTGTCTACTCTAGGCCTGACTTTGCAGGGATCTCTTTACACGGATACCGTGATGAAGACCTTGTATGCAACGGATGCATCTGCTTATCGAGAGATGCCTTTAGGGGTGGCGATTCCGGAGTCGAAAGAAGATTTAGAGAAAATTATTCTGTTTGCAGATCAACATTCCATTCCTATGATACCGCGTACGGCAGGCACTTCGCTAGCAGGTCAAGTGGTAGGGAAGGCATTGGTGGTGGACGTATCGAAGTTTTTTAATCGAATTTTAGAAATTAATAAGGAGGAATCCTACGTTTGGGTAGAGCCAGGTGTGGTTCGTGATGTGTTGAATGTAGAGTTGAAAAAGCAAGGTTTGTTTTTTGGCCCAGAAACATCGACAGCTAATCGGGCGATGATCGGTGGCATGATGGGAAATAACGCTTGCGGCTCTAATTCGATTATCTATGGCTCTACGAGAGATCATGTTTTAGAAGTAGAGGGTTTTTTATCGGATGGATCACCCATTCATTTTAAGGCAGAAGACCCGTTTGAGACCATAAAATCGCTTAAAAAGGGGACTCGATTGCATGGTATCTATGAGAACACCTTAGCAGCTTTATCGGATCCTACTAATCAAAAGAATATCAAGGAGGAATTCCCTAAACCAAGTATTCGTCGCCGAAATACAGGTTATGCGGTAGATATGTTATTGCATACGAAGGCTTTTGAGTCAACAGATGCCCCGTTTAATTTTTGTTCTTTGCTTTCTGGATCGGAAGGAACACTTTGCTTTGCCACACGAATTAAATTACATGTGGATGTGCTGCCTCCGGCTCATTTGGGGTTGGTTTGTGGTCATTTTAATACCATTGATGAAGCTTTACGAGCTAATCTGATCGCTTTGCAATTCAACCCGTCAGCCTCTGAGTTGATGGATCACTATATATTAGAGTGTACGAAAGCGAATCCAGCACAAAGCTTGAATCGATTCTTTGTAGAAGGCGATCCGGGTGCGATCCTAGTAGTGGAATTACGTTCGGATTCAGCTGAGGATTTAGCTTTACAGGCGAAGGCGTGTGAAGAGGCGATGCGCGCGGCAGGTTTAGGATATCATTTTCCGTTTGTGACGGGAGGCGATGTGAAGAAGGTGTGGGATTTACGAAAAGCGGGATTAGGGTTATTATCTAACCTTCCAGGTGATGAAAAAGCAGTGGCAGTAATCGAAGATACGGCGGTAGATGTGAACGATTTGCCTGCCTTTATCGCTGAATTTAATGAGATTTTGCAGGCAAATAACTTGTACTGTGTGCATTATGCGCACGCAGGTTCAGGAGAATTACACTTGCGCCCTATTATTAACTTAAAGACCCAAGAAGGCCATCAACAATTCCGTCACATTGCGGAAGAGATTGCTCGATTGGTGAAAAAATACAAGGGTTCTCTTTCGGGGGAGCACGGTGATGGACGTTTGAGAGGGGAATTTATCCCTTGGATGGTGGGAGAGGAGAATTACCAATTAATGCGGGATTTGAAGTCTTGGTGGGATCCTAAGGGAATATTTAACCCAAACAAGATCGTGGATACCCCACCCATGGATACATTCTTGCGCTACGAAGCCGGACAGCAAACGCCGGAATTTAATACAGCTTTTAGGTATCAGGATCAAGATGTGTTGCAACATGCGGAACAATGCAATGGCTCTGGCGATTGCCGCAAGACGCCTATTTCAGGTGGGACGATGTGTCCATCTTTTATGGCAACGCGCAACGAAAAAGAAACAACGAGAGCTCGTGCCAATATCCTACGCGAGTTTTTAACTCATTCGCAGCAGCCGAATCGTTTCGCTCATGAGGAGATTAAGGAAGTAATGGATCTTTGCCTAGCTTGTAAGGGCTGTAAGTCAGAGTGTCCATCGAATGTGGATGTGGCGAAATTAAAGATGGAGTTCTTATATCAATACCAAAAAGAAAAGGGGCTTCCTCTGCGTTCTTGGCTAGTAGGAAATTTTGCCAAAATATCGAATCTTGCCTCTTACGTTCCTTTCCTATACAACATGGTGATGGGCACTCCGGCCATACGCCGCATCTCGAATGCAGTAGTGGGCTTCCACCCGGATCGTACGATGCCTTTGATGGCCAAGCAGACTTTGTGGTCTTGGTTAAAGTCGCGCACGAGCCCTGTGCAAGAGAAATCGGTTTACTTGTTTGTAGATGAGTTTACAAATTTTAACGATGCCGAAATTGGTCGTACAACCGTTTTATTGCTGGAGCGATTAGGGTATGAAGTAAAAACTATTCCTCATCCAATTTCTGGAAGAGCTTATTTGTCCAAAGGAATGCTCGATGAAGCGCGTGTTTTAGCCGTTCAAAATGTGCGTTTGTGGTCGTCTTTGGTTTCAGAAAATACCCCTTTAGTGGGTATAGAACCATCTGCCATTTTAACTTTCCGCGACGAATATCCGGATTTAGTTTCAGATGATTGGGTGGATAGGGCGCAAGAATTAGCCAAGCATACGCTTTTATTAGAGGAGTTTATTGCGCGCGAGGCGGATGCGAAACGCATCACTTCTGCCGCGTTTAGTTCTGAGAAAAAGTTAATGAAATTGCATGGTCACTGCCAGCAAAAAGCGATTTCGTCGCTGGTGGCAGCGAAGAAGGCGCTATCCTTACCAGAAAATTTTGAAGTACAGTTAATTCCATCGGGCTGTTGCGGTATGGCTGGATCTTTTGGATACGAGAAAGAGCACTACGATTTATCGATGCAAATCGGTGAATTAGTTTTGTTTCCGACCGTGCGGTCACAGCCGGAAGAGGTCGATATCGTCGCGTCGGGAACAAGTTGTCGTCATCAAATTCATGACGGCACGAAGCGGCATGCGAAGCATGCCGCGGAGATCTTGTACGCTGCCTTAAAAGATTAGAATTTCCAGCGTACGAAGGCTTCCATAGCCTCGTATTCCGCAAGGCCAAGTGCATTGTAGATGGAAGCCGTTGCTCGGTTTCTCTCTTCAGCACGTTGCCAAAACTCCCTTGAATCATCTCCCTGGAAGACAACGCCATCTTTTTGTGACTGGTGTTTGAAAATACCCATTCTCTTTTTGAATACTTGATCCGGTGACATGGGTACAGCCATTTCGATTTGATCGATATCCCATTCTGCCCAGGCTCCTTTATATAACCACACCCAACAATTCTTCATGTATTCCCGGTGCTTCAAACGCGTTACAGCCTCTATAATCGCATCTAGGCATACTTTATGTGTACCATGTGGGTCAGCTAAGTCTCCTGCAGCATAGATTTGGTGTGGTTGAATTTCCTCAATGAGGTCCATGACGATTTTAATATCCTTTTCTCCGATGGGTTTCTTGCGAATAGTTCCTGTTTCGTAGAACGGCATTTCGAGGAAGTGTGCGTTTTCTTTTTTGATACCCACGAAGCGACAGGTATTCTTCGCTTCTCCTTTTCGAATTAGGCCTTTGATTTCCCGAACGGATGGAATATCAATCTCTGAGTCCGGTTTATTCTTTAAAAATTTAATGGCTTCCTTGTAGATCCGGTTCGCTTTGGCGTTTGGACTTTCAAATTTTTCGTTAAAATCAACGACAAATTCTGCGAAACGAAGCGCTTCGTCATCTGCTACAGCGATGTTTCCGGTCGTTTGGTAAGCTACGTGTACCTCATGTCCTTGATCGTGCAGACGTTGGAAAGTTCCACCCATGGAGATGATATCGTCATCCGGGTGTGGGCTAAAGATTAATACTTTTTTCCTAGCAGGGAAGGCACGTTCAGGACGATGGGTGTCATCGGCATTCGGTTTTCCTCCTGGCCAGCCGGTGATGGTGTGCTGTAAATAATTGAAAACTTCGATATTAATCTCGTAGGCTTGACCATACAAGGAGAGAAGTTCGGATAAACCTTGTTCATTATAATCTTTCGATGTTAGTTTTAAGACAGGTTTCTGTAAGCTTAACGAAAGATGTGTGACCGCCTTTTTAATCATACTTCGATCCCATGTGACCGTATCTACTAACCAGGGGGTTTTGATCCGAGTTAACATAGATGCCGCTGTTTCATCTAAAATGAATGAAGCATTCGGATGTAATTGAAGGTAAGAAGCAGGGATGTCAGAGGTTACTGTACCTTCAACGGCTTTTGCAACACTTTCTGCTTTATGTTCTCCCCAAGCAAGCAGAACAATCTTCTTCGACTTCATAATGCTGTCGATACCTAGCGTAATGGCTTTTTTAGGCACCTTTTGGAGGCCTCCAAAATCAGGTGACGCATCAATCTTTGTCGCAATATCCAGCGTCATTAAACGTGTTTTTGAATTGATGGTCGATCCAGGTTCATTAAAACCAATGTGTCCATTGCGACCTATGCCTAATAAGTAATAATCAAAACCACCTAGGCGCTCTATCTTTGATTCGTAGTCACGGCAAAACTCAGGGATCTTTTCTAGGGATAGAGTTCCGTCGGGCAAATGGTAATTCGTTACCGGTATGTCAACATGATCAAAGAGTTGTTCTTTCATAAATCGAACATAACTTTGGATAGAATCAGGTTCCATCGGATGGTATTCGTCCAAATTAAAAGTGATGACATCCTTGAAACTCAAGCCTTCTTCTCGGTGAATTCTAATTAATTCTTGGTATACTTTTTTAGGGGATGAGCCAGTGGCGAGGCCTAAAACACTTGGTTTGCCAGCTTGGTTATTTTTGCGAATAAGATCCGCAATTTCTTTCGCAACTGATTTAGAGGCTAAGTCAGAATCTGAAAAAATATGTGTTGGAATGCGTTCAAAGCTAATTTCTTGTTCCATGATCTTATTTTTTGGTGTTTTTAGAAGCTACGATTATTAAATCGAGAGCCAGTATTTCGAAAATACGTAAAATGGTTTTTAATGCAGGATTGCCTTTGCCTAATTCAATACTGTGAATGGTTTTAATAGCTACACCACTTTGCTGACTGAGTTCTTCTTGTTTTAAGCCGATAGTATTTCTTTTTTCGCGAATGATTTGTCCAAATACTTTTAGATCCATAAGTTGATAGGTTTTGGACAAATGTAAATAAAAATATATTAATTTAAACATATCGGAATTATATTACTGATTATTATTTATAATGCATATATTCCCTTTATCATAATTTAACATCATGGCAAAAACAATTCCCGTATCTTTGGGTTTTGAACACTATGCGACCATTAATACTTTTTGTTTTTCTTGTTTTTCCAGGAATTGTTTTGGCTCAAAAATCTACTATCAGTGGCTATGTTAAGGAGGCCTCAAGTGGAGAAGGGCTCATAGGAGCAAGTGTCTATGTGAAAGATCTTAAGACAGGTAACGTAACAAATACCTACGGGTTTTATAGTTTAACTCTTCCCTTAGGCAAGTATACCTTAGTATTCTCCTCTTCTGGCTTTAAGAAGCGTGAGCAGGAGATTACCGTAGCTGCTAAATCTCAAGAATTGTCCGTTGAACTGGTAGCCGACTCCCAAGAATTAGCCGAAGTAATCGTCAAAGCACGCGCAAACGATGAGAATGTTAGGGGCATTGAGATGTCCGTTAATAAGGTTGATATTAAAACAATACGTAAAATTCCGGCCCTTTTGGGTGAGGTTGATTTAGTTCGTGCCATTCAATTATTGCCCGGGGTTTCTACGGTGGGAGAGGGCGCTTCTGGATTTAATGTTCGGGGTGGTGGTGTAGATCAAAATTTAGTCTTATTAGATGACGCCCCTGTATACAAC
Organism: Cytophagaceae bacterium; assembly: GCA_947494535.1. Lineage (GTDB taxonomy): Bacteria > Bacteroidota > Bacteroidia > Cytophagales > Spirosomataceae > Aquirufa. The sequence continues at coordinate 24,121 of CANLVU010000008.1, read as the reverse complement.
TCATCCCATCTCTTTGGGTTCTTCTCTGTATTTAATCCAGATGCAGTAAAGGATGTTAAGTTATTTAAAGGGGGCATTCCTTCCATGTATGGTGGCCGTGCTTCTTCGATTTTAGATGTGAAAATGAAGGAGGGAAATGCGAAGAAGCTAGAGATTAATGGCGGAATTGGCGTTATTTTCTCGCGCTTGTCTATTGAAGCACCCATTGTGAAAGATAAAGCCTCTTTTATTGTGGCTGCCCGACGTTCGTATATTGATATTTTGGCAAAACCCTTCTTGACAGGAAATAATGCCAATGCGGCTTTTAATTTCTATGACTTGACGGCCAAAGTTAACTATACCATCAACTCGAAGAATACGGTTTTCATGTCGGGTTATTTTGGACGCGACGTATTTGGAACCGGGTTTGGTTTTGACTGGGGAAATACGACTTTGACTACCCGCTGGAATCACGTATTCTCAAACAAGTTATTTTTAAATGCGACAGCTTTCTACAGTAATTATGATTACATGTTAGATTCTGATATTGAAAATAAGCGACCCAATGATTCCTTTAAATGGACATCTAATATTGAGAACCTAAGTATCAAACCGGATTTCACCTATTATGTAAGACCGGATAATACCATCAGCTTTGGTGGCCAATTGCTTTCGTATGATTTTACGCCTGGAAAAGCCAATGCCACTTCGAATGGAGAGAAAAGACAATTTGGACAAGCAAATAAACGGGGGATTGAAGCATCTGCCTACATTGGACATGATTGGAAACTCAACTCAAGGTTGACAGTTCAATATGGACTTCGCTATTCGAATTATGACTATAAAAGCTTGAATGGTGAATATTATGATCGAACTCCAGTTCCAGTTAGCGCAGAAAATCCATCGGGTTATGTATTGAAAATTAATCAAACAGATCCTGATGCTGTGGTAGCTTCTTATGGCAATTGGGAACCTAGATTTGCGTTGAATTTAACAGGCAATGAAACAACCTCCTTGAAATTAAGTTATAATCGATTGGCTCAATACATTCATTTAATGTCAAATACAGCTGCATCTACGCCATTGGATGTTTGGACATCATCAACCAATAATATAAAACCTCAGGTAGTGGATCAGGTAGCTTTAGGATTCTTTAAGAATTTCGGGTCTGATGGGAATAATTACGAATCCTCTATCGAAGTGTATTACAAAGACATGCAAAATCAGATTGATTATGCTGATCGAGCTAATTTATTTCTAAATCCCTTTTTTGAAAAAGACTTATTATTTGGCGATGGTAGAGCTTACGGAATCGAGTTTTTCTTAAAAAAGAATGTGGGAAAATTAACGGGATGGGCAAGTTATACTTTAGCAAAAACAGAACGTAAAATAGAGGGCCTAAATAATAATGAATGGTATGCTAATCGATATGATCGGACGCATACATTAAATTTAGTAGGTCAATATTCATTATCTGATAAATGGTCATTTGGCGCAAATTTCGCCTATATTACGGGTGTTCCTTACACGGTTCCAGCCCAAAAATATGTTTTTGATGGTATAGCCTATCCTCAAACAATACCTGGTACGCGTGGAAATATTCGTGTCCCAGATTATCATCGATTAGATGTTTCTGCAACTAAGAAAAATAAGAAAGCCTTATTTGGAAAAGGTAGTTCTGAGTGGGTTTTCTCTGTTTATAATTTATACAACCGGAAAAATCCTTTCTCCATTTATACTAGACCTAACGAGGATAATACAATACAAACAGAAGCAGTGCAATTATCCATCATAGGTTCTTTTGTTCCAGCCGTCACCTATAATTTTTCCTTTTAAGATGAAGCCTTATTACCTAGTTGTTTTGCTACTTGTTTTAACATCTTGTGAGGAGATTGTAAACCTGCCTAGTCCTGTTTCTGATAATTACTTTGTAGTGGAAGCAAATCTGACTAATCAAAGTTCAGCTCAAGAGATTATCTTATCTCGCTCTCAAGATTACTTTGATCAGTCGAGTGCACCTAAATTGAATGGAGCTGAAGTGCTCGTAACAGATACCCTAGGGAATACGTTTAATTTTAAGGAGAAAGTAGCCCTAAGTGGTATTTATGTATGGGAGCCGAGTGCTCAGCAACCTACCTTAGGGAAAGTGGGGACCTCCTATACGTTAAATGTGAAGTGGCAGAACGAATTGATTACAGCGAAAGCTAAGATGAATCGTGTCCCACCCATTGATTCAATACTGTATCAATTTGACGAGGCAACTGGCCGTCAAGGAGCGAACGATGGTCCTAAGAATGGATATGACGCTCAGTTTTATGCGCGTGATTTACGTGGATCAGGGGATTGCTATCGGGTAAAGACTTACATGAATGGAAAATTATTGAATGACCCGAATAATTTAACCCTAGTTTATGATGCGGGCTTTCAAAAAGGGGCCATGACTGATGGTCTACCATTTATTTTACCCATTCGTCGCTCTATTTCTCCCCAGCTTTACTTGGAAAATGATAAGATTAAAGTGGAACTCTGGTCCATTTCTGAAGACCAATTCAATTTCTTTTCACAAGCTCGATTAGAGCTAAATAATGCAGGATTATTTTCGCGTCCCGCGGCTAATATCCCTACGAACATAAAAAACGTAAACGCTGCGTCTAAACTAAAAGGAACGGGTTGGTTTGGTGTTTCTGCTGTCAGTATGTTAGAAACAGTAGTTGATCCTAAAAAAGCGCGGAAGGGTCTGAAATAAGTTATTCGAAATAAAATAGCAGACTGATCGTATGTGAATTATATTGATTTAGCCTAGAGAATGGGGAAGAACCACCTAATGGGCTAAGATACAAGTTATTCACACCGTGAGAAAATTTCAATTCAGGATTGAATTTAAAAAATTTATAAAATTTTTCGAATCCGAAGCCATATTCTAAGGATACATCTGTGGTTTTCGCTTGAATTTGTTCCCCTGTCCTTTTAACATTCGCTTCAATACCAAGTTTAAATCCACCCAATATATAAATTCGGTGGTTTTTTCTTCTAAGTGATCGGTACTTCAGATTTACCGGTATTTCTAACCAAGTAGATTCTCTAAAATAGGTTTTTGTTGGATTTATTCCCGTGGGTGTCACTTCATTAAACTCTATTTGGCGCTCATACAAAGCTATATTTAATCCAGAACGAACCTCATAATGTTTATCATACGCATAATTAACAGTGCCACCAATTTGGAATCCTGATGTCTTAGGTGAGCTTGCATTTAAGGCTAATGAAGGCGCAACATTGGATAGGTTTTTAGGAGTAGCATCTAAAAGAAAATTAGTAGATGCATGACTAATCATAAACCCAAAATGCACGGGTTTAGTGTCATAATATTCATCGTGTAATTGAACGTATTTGTGTACCTGGCTTTTTAGGGAAAAAGTGAGGCAAAGGGCTATAATTAATCCGAGGAAGGTGCTTTTTTTCACGCGTTTTTTGCTTTTTTATGTCCTAAGTAAATAGAACAAATTCCTCCCGTCATCGGGATCCACTGGGTATTCATAAATCCACATTCCCCGTAAATTTTCAAGAAATCTTTTCCATCTGGAAAGGCTTGAACGGATTCAGGAAGGTAGGTATAAGCAGCCGGGTCTTTGGATATCAATTTACCTAATACCGGCAAACAAAATTTTGAATAGAAGCTGTAAAGCTGCTTCATTGGGAAATTTTTAGGATTCGAAAATTCTAAAATTAAACAATGTCCACCTGGTTTTAATACACGGTACATCTCTTTCAAACCCTTATCTAAGGTTTCATAGTTTCTTACGCCAAAACTAACGGTAATTGCATCGAAACTATTGTCTGAGAAAGGAATTTTTTCGGAATCTCCTTTTTGCAAAGAAATGATGTTATTTAATCCCATTTTCTTGATTTTTTCCACTCCAAAGGATAACATCCCCTCAGAAATGTCAATTCCTACGATTTTTTCTGGTTTAATTTTTAAGGCTTCGATAGCGAAATCTCCAGTACCAGTAGCAATATCTAAAACGGATTTGATTCCCTTATTTTGTAATAATTTGATCGCTTTTTTGCGCCAAATAATATCAATACCGCCACTTAATAGATGATTCAGAAAATCATATTTATGTGAGATGGAATTAAACATGTCAGCGACCTGTTCTTTTTTTCCTTTGGACTGATTCTTGTAAGGGACTACCATAATTATAGGGAATTGGTTACGAACTTAACCAGTTCCATAAGCCAATGTTTCATAAAATTACCAAAAAAAATCGTTTAAAGCGCGCTCATATGGAAAACTGTCACCATGATCCACATGATGGCAAAGCTGATAACAAGGGAAATGTTCACTAAAGAAGCGGCAAGTGGTGTATTTAGATTTAATTCATCTGAATAGGTAATCACCGTCATTCCCACAGGTAATATGAGGCAGAGAAGTAACAAATTGCGAAAACCAAGGTCAAATGGTAGTAGGTAAAAGCAGAGGCCACCTACTAGAAATCCCATGAAATAGCGCAAAGAAAGGACTTGAAACACTCTATAATAGGATTTTTTAGACAGGCGAACACTAAAATAGATTCCCATTAATAATAGAACAATCGGTTTGTTTCCGGAGGCTATGGTTGCAATTAGATCCAAAGCAAAGGAGGGGAATTTTATGCCTACTACATTGACCACAACACCTATTACCATCGCTTGCAAGGGGGGGAGAGAAACAACTCTCTTGAAAATATGTAGCGCTAAATTATCATTCTTGGGTCCTCGACTAAAATAATTACCCATTCCATAATTCACAAAGAAATTGATCACCGAGTTTCCGAGGTCAAACATAATGGCATAGGTCAAACCCTGAATTCCAAAAATTCCTTCAATCAACGGATAAGCAAAGATTCCTAAATTAAATCCAGCACTTCCGATGGTCATAACACCTCGGTTTTCGGGTTCTGTATTTTTAAATAGGTGAAAAGCGGTAAAGGATAAAAACATCCCAAAAAACATCGCAATCAACGGAAGGTAGATGAGGTCCCACGTGATGTTCACTCGAATCATGGTGGAGAATACTAATGCAGGAAAAGTGGTATGCATCAGGAATTTCGATATCGATTTCCCATCGTGTTCCTGAATAAATCCAGCGCTTTTTAACGCATAACCGATGGCAATAATACAGAGAGCAGAACCAAAAACGATATTAGGATCAGTCATTTACACGGGTTTAGGAAGAGAAATACGGAAAGTAGATCCTTTACTTATTTCAGTGGACTTTAAAATCAATTTCCCTTGGTGGTAATTTTCGATGATCCGTTTTGCCAAAGTTAGCCCCAGTCCCCAACCGCGTTTCTTGGTAGAAAAGCCGGGGGAGAAGATTTTGGAGGTATTACTAGCCAAGATACCTTTGCCTGTGTCAGAAATGTCAATATGGATTTGATTATTCTTACCCTCTTTTAATTCAATTCTCAAATGACCATTCCCGCTCATGGCATCTACTCCATTTTTGCATATATTTTCAATCACCCATTCAAACAGGTACTTATTGATATTCGCTAATTGATTAGCTGCTAACGAGGAATGGATTTCAATGGTGACTTTAGATGAAATGCGAATCTTTAAATAGTTGATAAATCCTTGAATCACAGATTCGATATCCTCTAATTTTAATATAGGAGCAGATCCAATATTAGAGAAACGGGTGGTGATCGTTTCTAATCTTTGGATATCTTTCGATAATTCCAACACGATATCTGGATTAATGTGAGGTTCATTTTTTAATAATTCTACCCAGGCAGTTAGAGAAGAAAGGGGTGTTCCTAATTGATGGGCTGTTTCTTTAGCTAATCCTACCCAAACCCGATTTTGCTCCGCTCTACGCGAATAGGAAAGAAAGATGTAACCTAAAAATCCAATGATCAATACCACTAATAATTGTGAGAGTGGATAATAGCGTAATAATTTCAACAATTTAGAATTCCCATAATAGATGTATTCTTTCTGGAAACCCATGTCCATCTCGATGGGTTTGTTGTTCTCAGCAATAATTTCGGCTAGTTTCTGTTGTAAAATTTCTTGCTTCTGTTCCGTACTTAGTGTTTCAGTTAAGGGGATGTTAATGGAATTCAAATGCCCTGAACCATCTTTCCAAATCACGGGTATCGTATTATTCTCGTTTACTTTTTTAATACGTTCAAAAAAGAAATTAATATCCGCATTATTATCACTAGTCAGGGCATACCGGATGGTTTCAGCGTACAACTCAATTTGCTGTTTTTCTCGCTCCTCTAATTTAGAGACTAATCCATCTGTAAAATAAAGGGAGAATCCCGCCATCAAACTACTAACCGCAAAAAAGGCCACCTTCAACCAAGTATCTCGGTTGTAAAAGGCTAGAGGCAAGGAAAAATCTTTTACTAGTTTCATAATTCTTACCCTTAAAAGGGTACGTTCATCACAAATTACCAACCGTTTATCCAAAATCACAAATTAATTTTCTAAGGTACTTTGCATTACATAGTACCTTGTCTATATTTGCATTGTTAAATTAAACAAATAACCGATGGATATTGAAAATGCCAAGGTGCAAATGAGAAAAGGGATACTAGAATTTTGTATTCTAAAAATTATTTCAAAAGACGAGGTATATGCCTCGACGATGCTAGCGGAATTAACCTCTGCAAAAATTATGGTAGTCGAAGGGACTTTATATCCTTTGTTAACCCGTCTTAAAAATGCGGGTTTTTTAGATTATCGCTGGGTCGAATCTGCGTCTGGGCCACCTCGAAAATATTATTTATTAACCTCAACAGGTCAAGAGTTCCTAGCAGAAATGTCCTCGACATGGGAAGAATTACAAGCATCCGTTAATCAAATTTCGAACGCTTCACCGAAGGCTTAACCAAAAAATATATGAAAAAGACTTTATCAATCAACATCGCTGGATTTGTCTTCCACATCGAAGAGGATGCCTATGCAACCTTGGATGCTTATTTAAAATCGATACATGCTTATTTTGCTTCTTTCGAAGGATCTAAAGAGATCATTGCAGATATCGAATCGAGTATTGCGGAGAAATTTTGGAACATCCGAGAAACAGAGAAAGTAGAAGCCATTTCGCAAGCTCACGTAGATGCCTTAATCGCCTCTTTAGGAACCATTGCAGATTTCAAGCAAGTAGAAGAAGAGGAAGACAAGCGGGAAGGATATACGGCACCTACATCAGAAGCCGGTCCTAAGGTATTCCGTCGTGATATCACCCGCAAGCAACTGGGTGGAGTAGCCGCTGGTATTGCACGCTATTTTCAAGTAGACCCGATCTGGGTTCGGTTGATTTTATTAGTATTGCTGAGTGCAAGTTTCCCCTTGTTCCATCTAGGAAATGTTGTTTTCTGGGCTTATATCATTTTTTGGGCAGCTATTCCAGGAGAAATGAATCCGGATGATGATAAATCGTATCGCAAGTTCTACCGCGATCCAGAGAAAAAAGTGATCGGTGGTGTGATGGCTGGTATTGCAGCCTATACAGGCTGGGATGTGGGTTTATTGCGCGTGTTAGCCGTTTTGTCGGTTGGATTATTTGGATCTGGAGTGATTGCTTATTTGGTTATTTTAGTCATTACTCCAGAGGCTAAGACAATGAAGGATAAGATGGAGATGACGGGGGAGCCGATTACTTTAGAAAATATTGAGAACAATATTAAGAAGAGTATTCAGCCTAACGAAACCGAAGAAAATGGCTTAACAAAAGTGTTGTTATTCCCTTTCCGCATTTTTGCCACCGTTTTCTCTGCCTTGAAAGGGCCATTGAATGTGATTCGATGGATCATTCAAATCTTCTTAGGAATCATTTTATTGATTTTGGGTATTGCCTTTATTATTGTTTTGGGTGCTTTGTGTACGGTTGGATTTACGGGTATTGACCAAGGCCAGCTTGTTCATATGGGCCCATTGCCACTTTATTTAATCGCGAAAGATTTTCCGTTCTGGGCTGTTCCGGCTTTGGTGATGGCCTTCTTACCCATCTTCGTATCGATTGTCATCGCGGGAGTATCCCTATTAGCGAATCGTAAATTCTACAATAAGACCTATAAGATTGCTTCCACTACCATGATTATCGTGGGATGGGTAGGCTTATTTGCCGCGGCAGCTTTTTACGGCCGGAACTTTCAGCGTTCTGCATCTTATAATGAGGTGAAAGATGTAGTAGTCTCAGATTCGACGACCTATGTGTTAGACATCGATAAGAAGGATAATGAAACGATCTGGCAAATGATGTTAGGAGAGAAAGTAGAGGAATTTGCCTTTGATTTTGATGACGAGGATGATAATCATGATTATAACGAAGAACGCTTTAATCGTGCGAATATCGAAATCGAAGGTTATGATGGGAAGACCATTCAGGTAATTACCTATGCTAAATCGCAGGGTTTGACACGTAAAGAAGCCGAGGCTAATGCTAAAAAGGTTCAGTATAAGTATTTGCAAAAAGGTAATGACATTCGTTTTGACACGCACTTCAGTTTAGCGGACTCTCGATTTAGAGCACAACGCATGAAGGTTAAAATTATGATTCCTTATGGCAAATCCTTTAGTATGACGCGTGATTTCGCTTACTACATGGACAATGTGCTAGAATCAGGCTATTTCCACGAAGAGGGACAGGATTTGTTTATCGGGTCACTTTGGAGCTTCTCTGCTGACAAAGGTTTGATATGTCTAAATAGAACTCCTCATAACGAGGAGGAATCTAAGAATGAAGATTTTTCGGATGAAAAGGTAGGTTTTACGATTACGAAAGACCTGGCTAATTTTAGCTCCATATCGGGTTTAAACACCGAGTCTTCTCAAATCAAAATAACGAGAGGAGATCTTCCTAAAATTACCTACCGTGGTAATGAAGCTTTAGAGAGTTCAGCACATGTAGAAAATAAGGTGTTAGTATTAGATAAAATTCAGCCTGGTATCCAGGTGGAAATTGTCGTTCCTGAATTAACTAAAGTAGAATTAGGAGGTAATGCTAGCACAGAAATAGAAGGCTTCACATCTTCTACTGTCGATGTTATTTTGCGCGGTTTTCATTCACTTACATTAAAGGGTAGTGGAAAACAATTGAACGCTAGTGTATTTGATTCAGCAGAATTATTGGCGACTGATTTCTCGGTAGAAAAAGCCTATGTTTCTATCGATAAATACTCAAAAATAGAACTTAACGCATCTTATCTAGTTCAAGGGAAAAAATTCGATAGTTCTAAATTTTCAAATAAATCGAGCAGTGGAGTAAATTATAAATGGAGTATTGTAAAATAACATGCAACCCATTTTGCAATCAAAGCATCTAGCAACAAATTAAAATAATATGAAAAAAACCGTGTCTTTATTCGCCGCCTTTTTAGTCGTTTTTAGTTCATTCGCAGATCCTGCCGTAATTACTAAAAAATTCAAAGTAGCTAATTTTAAATCCATCGAGTTAGGGAGTGCCTTCGAAGTGCATGTTCACAAAGGGAATGTCTATGCCGTTTCCATCACAGGTAGGGAAAAAGATTTGGAAGATATAGAGGTTACTTCATCTAGTGGAAAACTGCAAATTGGATATGAGTCAACCTGGAATTGGGGTTGGAATAACAATCGATCTAAAGTAGTCGTAAATATTACCCTTCCTCGACTTGAAAGTGGGGAATTTACGGGTGCTTGTAAAGTAGATTTACAAGGCTTTACAAATGAAGAGGAAATGCGTTTGCTGTTCTCTGGAGCAGCAAAGGGAGTAGCTGAAGGACTAAGAACTGATAAATTGCGCATAGAAATAAGTGGTGCTTCAGACTTTAAGATGAGCGGTCAATCTGATTATTTGAAGGTCGATGCCTCCGGAGCTAGTAGCCTGAAAGCATTGGAATTTTTGTCTCGTAATGTGGATGTGGAAGCTTCAGGTGCCAGTAGCGCTTCTATACATGTTCAGAAAACTTTGCAAGTAGATGCTTCTGGTGCTTCCCATGTGAAATACAAAGGAAGTCCATTAATCAAGAAAGATCTTTCAGGTGCCGCATCGCTACACCAGGTTAATTAAAAAGTTTTTCACCTGCCTCGATGCGAATCGGGAGGGTATTTTCCGCGGGAGGAATAGGACAGGCGAATTCTTCATTGTAAGCACAATAGGGATTATATGCGAGATTAAAGTCCACTCGCAATCGATTGTTTTTTACAGTTGTTAGGGGTAAATCTAGATAGCGTCCGCCTCCATAGGTTTCTGTGGGGGCGGATTTATCTTTAAAGGGTAGGAAGAAATTGCCGTCCTCGTGTTGATATAGTTTTAATTTCAGTGTAAAACTCTTGAAATCAGCCTTTATGAATCCGAAAAAAATCAGTTTTTCCGTTGTCCCATCCGTCATTTTCAATTCTACCGTTTCCGCTTTTTCTGCTTTTTCTAGCACGAAGTCCACGATGTAATCTTTATTAAATGGATAGTATTTCAAGCTCTTGAAGGAAGCTTTATCTTTGATAGGGGACTCTTCTCCCCCCTTGAATGCGGCGTCTTTGTCGTTGCGAATTTTCAACACATTGGCACCTGTTTCTTCAACTGGTTTTGCCGTGGGAATACTAAAATAGGCTAGTAGTGCGATGATAGGAATCAGAAAGAGGAACCATTTGTTGAATTTCATAGGAATGCGTGTAATTTTGGGTACGCAAAAATAACAATTAATTCAGATGTTTACAGGTATTGTGGAGGCGATGGGATCGCTGGTAAGGAAAGAAGCAAAAGGAACGAATGTAGAATTTTGGTTCACATCACCCTTTACGCAGGAATTAAAGGTGGATCAGTCGCTCGCGCACAATGGGGTCTGTTTGACTGTGGTGGAAATCCTGGGTGATCAATACCGCGTAACGGCTATCGATGAGACTTTACAGAAGACGAATATGGGCGATGTGGCGATAGGCCAAAAAGTCAATCTAGAACGCTGCATGTCTGCAAATGCTCGCTTCGATGGACATATTGTACAAGGTCACGTAGATTTAACAGGCATTTGTACGGAAATAAAAGATCAACAAGGTAGTTGGGAATACCGATTTAGCTATCCCGCGAGTAGCGGCCACGTGACCGTTGAAAAGGGTTCGATTTGTGTGAATGGTACTAGCTTAACCGTCGTAGATTCTCAAGATGACTCCTTTACCATTTGCATTATACCATATACCTACGAACACACCGTTTTTCATCAACTACGTGTAGGGGATCGCGTAAACTTAGAATTCGATATTCTAGGAAAGTATATTAAGAAATTAATGCAGCGATAGCTTTGTTCACTTTTTCAAAGCCAAAACGCTTCCAAGCAATTTCTTTTTGGCCTTGAATTTCTGCCAAACCTAAATTACCAATACTGCCTAAATGCGTGTGGTTGATGTCACGCGTGCTTCCGTCGAATGCACCGTCCTCGATCTTTTTACCTACGATTTGATAAGCCTCTCTGAAAGGAACTCCCTGTACCACTAATTTATTGACTTCTTCCACAGAGAACAATAAATCGTATTTAGAGTCCAGCAGGAGGTCTTTCTTCACTTTCATATGGCTCACCATATAGTGTGTGATCTCTAATTCGTCTAAAATTTCTTCAATTGCAGGCATCAATAATTCCTTCGTTAATTGGAATTCGCGGTGGTAGCCTGAAGGCAAGTTGCTCGTCAATAGTTGCAGTTGATTGGGTAAAGCTTTCAACTTGTTGGCTTTCCCTCGTAATAATTCAGCCACATCCGGATTCTTCTTGTGTGGCATGATGGAACTTCCTGTCGTTAAAGAGCTAGGGAGTTCGATGAATCCGAAGTTTTGGGAATTGTATAAACACACATCCATCGCTAATTTGCTTAGCGTCGTGGCGATCTGCGCGATAGCGGTTAAGACATATAATTCGGTCTTTCCACGTGATAATTGTGCATTTATCACATTGACGTGTGGCGATTCGAAGCCTAATAATTCGGTGGTATATTTTCTATCCAAAGGAAAGGACGATCCATATCCCGCGCCAGAACCCAGTGGATTCTTGTTCGCTAAACGGAAGGCCGCCTCTAATAACTCGATATCTTCTACCAGGCTCTCTGCATAGGCACCGAACCAAAGTCCAAAAGACGAGGGCATCGCAATTTGCAAGTGCGTGTAACCGGGTAATAAATCGTTTTTATGTGTTTCGCTTTTAGCGATGAGTAAATCAAATAAACGCTCGACTGCATCGGCGATGTGCTGAATTTCCGCCCGCATAAATAATTTCAAATCCACTAAAACTTGATCATTTCTGGAACGTCCAGCATGGATTTTCTTGCCTTGATCGCCTAATTTTTGGGTTAATAAGTATTCGATTTGCGAGTGGACATCTTCCATTCCGTCTTCGATAGTGAAATCGCCCGCTTCGATTTTGGCATAAATAGACTTCAATTCAGCACAAAGAGGAGTTAATTCATCCGCCCCTAAAAGTCCTACCTTTTCTAACATCGTGATGTGAGCCAGGGAACCCAGCACATCATAGCGCGCTAATTGCAAGTCATACACGGGGTCATTCCCAATCGTGAATTTCTCGATTTTAGCGTCTGTTGTCTGATTTTCTTTTTGCCAAAGTTTTGCCACAATCTTATTTGTTTACTTCAAGTAGTAGATTTTGATACGTTTGGATTCCTTGTCTCAACTCATCCAAGAATATAAATTCATCTGCCGTATGCGATCTTCCCGAATGTCCAGGACCGATTTTAACGGAAGGTACGGATAATAATGCTTGATCGGAAAGGGTAGGCGATCCGAATAGGGTAATGCCTACATCCTTTGCCGCCTTCACAATGGGATGCGATTCCTCCATTTTACTGGAATTTAATCGAATCGACCGCGGTGTTAATTCTGCCTGAACGATGGTTTTTAATTCTGCCAAAACTTCTTCTAGCGAATAACATTCATTCACCCGGCAATCAATCACATAGTCGCAGGTATCTGGAACCACATTATGTTGTTTGCCTGCATTGATGACAGTCACTGTGGTTTTTACCGGTCCTAAAAGCTCGGAAACGCGCGCAAATGTATGATTTTGAATATTTTGTATATCTTCTAAAGCCAAATAAATCGCGTTTACTCCCTCATTTCTAGCCGCATGTCCTGCAATTCCTTTCACCTGTGCATCCACCACCATCAAACCTTTTTCTGCAATCGCCATCGCACAATCTGTCGGTTCACCCACGATGGCATAATCGATTGGAGGTAAATCCCCCGATTTTAATAAAGCTACAATACCACCGGTGCCAGATATTTCCTCTTCTGCGGTAGCCGCCATGACTAGGTTAAATCCTAGGTTTTCGACCTTATAGAAGGAAACGAAAGTTATAATTAAACAAACTAAACTAGCTCCAGCATCATTTGAACCTAAACCGATTAATTTCCCCTCCTGCTCTGTGGCTACTAAGGGATCAAAAGTCCAGGATGCATTTGCCTTCACCGTATCGTGGTGTGAGTTCAATAGAATGGTTGGCTTAGACGCATCGAAATGTAAATTCGTAGCCCACACATTATTGCCTAAACGATTAGAAGGAATACCCTGCGCCGCGAAAAAGTCTACCAAAATCTGCGCCGTCCCTTGCTCCTCCTGACTCAAAGAAGGGCAGGCTATTAGCTGGGCTAATAGGTCTTTTGCTGCTAGAAATTGACTTTCCTGGTACATATTAGGCACTAATTGTTGTTCCAATGTTGGTATTCTGCCAATTATCCGCGTGGCACAAACGTACCACCGAAACCCCCGCAGAAATCGCCTTTAAGGCATTCTCTAATTTAGGAATCATCCCCGCGGAGACAATACCTTTTTCTTTTAAGTCTTTAAACGAAGCTGGATTGATAGAGTTAATGACCGAATCATCGTCAGAAGGATCCTTTAAAACGCCTTTTTTCTCAAAGCAATACGTTAAAGTCACGTCATATGTCGAACTGAGTGCGATAGCCAAAGCCTGCGCCATCGTATCTGCATTCGTATTCAATAATTGACCTGAATCATCAGCCGTAATAGGAGCGAAGACTGGTGAAAATCCAGCCGCGATTAAACCCTCCAGCGAAGCTGCATTGACCGAAACGATATCTCCTACAAAACCATAATCAATGGGTTCTGCCGGTCTTTTTTTCGAAAGCACCACCCCACCATCAGGCCCAGTTAATCCCAATGCGTTACATGATGAAGCCTGTAAGTCTGCCACAATGGATTTATTAATCCAACCCGCATAGACCATCGTCACGATGCGCAGACTTTCTTCGTCTGTCACGCGTCTGCCTTCGATCATTTCACTCTCAATACCCATCGAGGCCGCCATCTGCGTGGCAATTTTGCCACCTCCGTGAACAAGTAGTTTAGGGCCAGTTAAAGACGCAAAATCCTGCAAAAAGCTAGCTAGTGCGGAAGGATTGTCGATGACATTTCCGCCTATTTTAACTACTTGAAGGTTGGGCATTTTAGACATTAGAATAAATAAGGACTTTCCGTTCTCATTAAGGTTAAAATCATCTCCTTTAAAACAGCCTGTGCCGCCCAAACACGGTTACCCGCTTGTGGAATCACAATCGAATTAGGGGAATCAATCACCTCATCAGCTACGACTAAATTCCGTCTTACAGGAAGGCAGTGCATGAATTTGGCATTATTTGTTAAACTCATTTTAGCCGCATCCACCATCCAAGCAGGATCAGAGGAAAGGATCTTTCCGTAGTCTTGGTAGGATGACCAGTTTTTAGCATAAATAAAGTCAGCACCTTCATAAGCCTCCTTCGGATCATAGCAAATCTTCGCGTTTCCAGCGAATTCTGGTGCTAATTCATATCCTTTCGGGTGCGCAATAGTGAAATCTACATCGGCATGATTCATCCATTCAGAGAAGGAATTAGGCACGCATTGCGGTAGGGCTTTCACATGGGGAGCCCAGGTTAAAACCACCTTAGGGCGCTCCACCGTTTTATACTCGTTAATCGTAATTAAGTCCGTTAAGGATTGCAAAGGATGGCGCGTTGCTGATTCCAAGCTGAGGAATGGACGCCCAGTATATTTTAAAAATTGATTTAAAACCTGCTCGCTATAATCGAGCTCGCGGTCTACTAAACCAGGGAAACTACGCACACCTACGATGTCACAATAGGAGCCTACTACAGCCGCAGCTTCTGAAATATGCTCCGCTTTGTCGCCACTCATGATGACGCCTTCATTCATTTCTAGTTGCCACGAATCCGTCCCCACATTCATGATCATTACCTCCATTCCGAGATTTTGAGCTGCTTTTTGGGTTGATAAACGCGTTCTTAGGCTCGAATTGAAGAATAATAAACCGAGTGTTCGGTTTTTTCCAATATGCTTGTCAGCAAAAGGAGTCTTCTTCATTAACAAAGCCTCATTAACTAAGTTTTGAATATTATAAGCGTCTTTAACGGAAGTAAAATTATGCATGCTTTTAGCTGTCTAACATTGGCAATTCAGTAAAATTACTGAAAAAGATCAGTATCGAAGGCGTTCCCAGGTGAAAACTTGTAGGGGGAGTTCGAGTGGGAGATTTTTCTCCCCGGTTTTTTGGAATTGATTTTTCTCTAAAACCCGTTGCGACCCTTCATTATCTACCGGTGTTTCTGCCCGTATGACCTGTAAGCCAGCATCTTGGAAGGCCCATTCGCTTAATGCTTGCACTGCTTCCGTGGCAATTCCCTGACCTCTGAATTTCTGGTCTAGCGCATAGCCAATCTCGGTGGCTCCTTCGTTGTCTGGTAAGCCCGCAAAGCCGATGCCCCCCACAGAGCAGGACGAGGAGTTGAGGATTATTTCCCAATTTGTGTACCAGTAATAATCCAACGGAAATTTTGCTGTCTGAGGAATCCAATAATCGCTTAAAGCCTGGCGGGTTTCTTGTTCGTAAAACAATTCTAATTTCCAGGGGTTAGGTTGAAGATCTAGCATTTTTTCTAGATCTTTGCGCCCTGATTGCTGCCAAACTAGCAAGAGCTCGTGGTTCAATGGGATTAAAGTAAGACGAGGCGTTTGAAGTTTGATCATGATATTGGACTACAAATTACCCATTTTGGTCGCAAAAAAGAAGGCCTTTAAATAGAATGTTCAAATTTTGCATTCGTTAAATACGATTTTAAACAACACATAATGAAACAAATTATCACGTTATTCGCACTGATGAGCTTATCATTCTCCGCTATTTCGCAAATTCCTGGTGGATTTGGTGGTTTCGGTGCAGCGCCTAAAAAAGAAACAGTGATTCCCGGTACTGCGCAATCAGGGACTAAGGGAAGTGCAAAAATCATCGGATTCCTTTTAGATTCGACAGATTCCAAGCCAGTTGAATTCGCAACTTTGGCCCTCATTAATACAAAGACAAATAAACCAGTCGATGGTACCGTGGCTGACGGTGTAGGTAAATTTACGCTAAATAAGGTGGCAGTAGGATCGTATAAAATTGTGGTATCTTTCATCGGATACGATAGCAAAACACTTTTTGTGAATGTGACTGAAAAGAATGATGACCAGGATTTAGGTGTGATCAAATTAGCACAAAGCTCTAAAATGCTTTCGGAGGTGACGGTCGAAGGCCAACGCGCACTAATCGAAGAGCGTGTGGATCGCACCGTATATAATGCAGAAAAAGATGCTTCGAATCGGGGTGGAGATGCAACGGATGTATTGAAAAAAGTTCCTATGCTTTCTGTCGACTTAGATGGTAACCCTTCTTTGCGTGGTTCTACTAGCGTGAAGGTGCTAATTAATAACAAGCCATCTACTATTATGGCTTCTAGTATTGCGGATGCCTTGAGACAAATTCCTGCTGATATGATTAAGACGGTAGAGGTAATTACTTCACCTTCGGCTAGATATGATGCGGAGGGTAGTGCTGGTATTATTAATATCGTTACGAAAAAGAATACTTTACAAGGTTTAACCTTGTCATTTGATTCTTCTGCAGGTGTCCGTGGTTCAAATTTATCATTGAACGGAAACTTTAGAAATAAAAACTGGGGAATGTCATTAGGTGGTTTTGGCCGTTCAGAGTATAATGTGAATGGTAAGTTTGAGAGTTTACAAATCACTCAAAACAATGGATTGTTGACTAGTAATGCACAGACTGCAGAAACTCGACGTGAGGGAATATTTGGAAACTACCAATTAGGTTTTGATTGGGACATCAATAAATTCAATTCAATTACTGCTAGTTCACGTTTTGGATTGCGTAACGGAAATAACTGGCAAGATGGTTTGCAGCAAATTAGAAACGGGGTTATCTCATCACTTCGTAATACTAATTCCTTAGATAACTCGGCTAATGTTGATATCAATGTGGATTATACACATACTTTCTCCAAACCTCAAAAGGAGTTCTCCATCTTATCTATGTACAGTAGAAATAATCGGGCCAACGATTTCTATAACTTGATTATGAATCCTAAATCTACTATGTCAGAGATTATGAGTTCGATCAAGAACGAGAATACATCTTATAATGAAGAAGCGACTTTCCAGCTAGATTACCAAACCCCCATTTCTAAAAATCAAATGTTAGAGTTTGGCTCTAAAGCTATCATCCGTAATGTAACCTCGGATTATAAATCGTTTTTAGCTGGATCAAGTGGAATTTACTCACAAGTTAATTCAGCGATTTTGCCTTCTAACGTCTTTGATTATAACCAATATATTTACAGTTCATATGGTTCCTATACGTTAACTACGAAAAACAAGTGGAGTATCAAAACGGGTCTTCGTTATGAATACACCGATATTTCAGCCAGTTTCTTGAAAAAAGAAGGTCAAAATACGGTTATTCCGGCCTACGGTGTATTAGTACCTAGCTTTAACATGTCGAAGACCTTTAAATCTGGGACTTGGAGATTTAGCTATAACCGCCGTCTTCAGCGTCCAGGTATTCAGAACTTAAATCCGAACGTAAACGCAACTAATCCATTGAATATTTCGACAGGTAATCCTACCCTAGCTCCTGAATTCACGAACAACTACGAGGTGTCTTACAGCAAATTCATTAAGCAAACCTATATTTCCACCTCATTCTTCGTGAGAAATACGACAGGTGCGATTAATCAAATCAGAGAAGTATTTGGGGACACAGTAAAAACAACCTCTCAAAATATTGGTAATGAAGATGCTTATGGTGTGAATATTAACTTAAATGTGAATTTATCCAATAAGTTAATGATCGGTGGTGGGGGAGATCTTTCCTATCTTGTATTAGCTAATAATGTACCTGATCCTTTGTTGAATGCGAAGAACAAGGGTCTTCAGTCTAACTTCCGTATCTATGGTAATTACAATATGGGAAGTGGATGGGGAGCACAAATCTTCTCGTTCTACCGGGTTAATCAAGTTCAATTGCAAGGGTCTCAAGGTGGCTTTGGAATCTATAGTTTAAGCTTTAAAAAGGACTTCAAGAACAAAATGGGAAGTATCGGATTCGGTGCGGAGAATTTCTTTACTCCGGAAGGTTTTGTAATTCGTAGCGAAACACAAACTCCTATCATCAATTCTATAAGTGAGAATACGTTGAGAAACATGAACTTTAAAATCAATTTCTCTTACCGAATCGGTAAGATGTCTTTCGGTCCTACGAAAAAGAAGAAATCGGTTAATAATGATGATACGAAAGGAGATAGCGATGCACCAGCGGCGCCAGCTCAACCAATGGGTAT
This sequence comes from Cytophagaceae bacterium, assembly GCA_947494535.1. Taxonomy (GTDB): domain Bacteria; phylum Bacteroidota; class Bacteroidia; order Cytophagales; family Spirosomataceae; genus Aquirufa. Next base: position 5,484 of record CANLVU010000008.1, on the reverse strand, counting down.
GCCTGGCATGCGCATGGGTGGCGGCGGAGGCGGCTTCGGTGGCGGCGGAGGCCCACGTTAATCTGTCCATAGCAAATAGAAAAGGGAACCTGTTATGGGTTCCCTTTTTTTATGACTTAATTAGTGCGTTCGCCTATTTATTGCGCTCTATGGTAAAGCTGATGAGGTCTCCTAATGAGTTCCGGTACTCTGAAGCAGGGAAGGTGGCTAGGATAGCTCTCGCTTCTTCAGCGACTTCATTCATCTTTTTATTAGCGTATGAAAGGCCTCCTGTTGATTTGACGAAGTCAATGACCTCTCTTACTTTATTGGAATCCTCTGATTCTTTTTTGATCAATTGAATGATGTGCTTTTTAGTCGAGTTGTCGGTATTTTGAAGGGCATAAATCAGTGGCAAGGTCATCTTTTTTTCTTTGATGTCAATTCCCAATGGTTTCCCTATTTCGGCATCTCCGTAGTCAAACAAATCGTCCTTGATTTGAAAGGCAATTCCTACTTTTTCTCCGAATAAACGGGCCTTCTCTACCATTTCCGCGTTAGCACCAGCAGATTGAAATCCAACAGCGCAGCAAGCTGCGATCAGGGTGGCAGTTTTCTTTGTGATAATATCAAAATAGACGTCTTCCGTGATATCGAGTTTTCTTGCTTTTTCAATTTGCAATAATTCCCCCTCAGCCATCTCTCTAACAGCGGTAGATACGGATTTTAACAGATCGAAATCTTCATGTTCAACAGAAAGCAATAAGCCTTTAGAAAGTAAATAGTCTCCTACTAAGACGGCAATTTTATTCTTCCATATGGCATTAATGGAAAAGAATCCTCTTCTGTAATTCGAGTCATCTACGACATCGTCATGAACTAAAGTCGCGGTGTGCAATAATTCGATTAGAGCGGCGCCTCTGAAGGTTTTTTCTGTTATTTCACCTACACAGCCTGCCGTCAAAAAAACGAACATCGGACGCATCTGTTTTCCCTTTCTCTGGACAATATAATGCATGATGGTGTCGAGCAACATCACTTTTGTCTTCATGAAAGTTTTGAACTTCCCTTCGAATGCTTTCATCGAATCATCGATGGGAGCTTGAATGGAAGAGATGGAGTAGGACATGCGGATTGTTTGAATCAGTAAATTGCGTAAATTTAATCAGATTTGTGGATAAAAGGGTAATATGAGTAAGATTTTAGTCTTAGCGGGTGGGTCAGTAAAGGGAGCCTTTCAAGCCGGTGTAATCAAGGCCCTTTTTGAAAAAGGATACCAGCCTGATGCCATCTATGGTGTGTCTGCAGGGAGTTTAAATGCCTCCTATTTAGTGAATCAGTTTGGGAAGCAACTCAATGAAGGTTTACCTATTTCTTATCCACAAGCGGCACAAGATTTGTGGGATTTTTGGGAGCAACGAATTACTCACCCAGAATGCTTATCAAAGCCCTTTTCAATTTTTCAATTAGGATGGACTGCTTTGACTAAGAAGTTCAAAGGACTAGTGGACACAACACCATTACGTGAGTTATTGATGGATGTACTTCATTTGCGTAACTTAAACGCAAGTCCAATAACACTTAAGGTAGGGGCTGTTAATATAATGGAAGGGGCTATGCATTATGTGGACCCTAGTTTTGAAAATTTTCTGGACTATTTAATGGCTTCTTCGGCTGTGCCTATTTTGATGCCCGTGGTGAAGATTGAGGGCGATAAGCGGAAATCATACCTTGATGGAGGATTGCGTGACGTGGCGCCTTTACACAAAGCCATCCAAGATGGCGCAACAGAAGTAGTGGTGATCGCCTGCCATACGGAGATGATAGAGGGAGGGGATTTTGATTCAGGGGATCTGTTAGCTTTAGTTGATCGGGTGATGGATATCGCTGTCAATGAGATTTTGAATGCGGATTTAAAAATGTCTCGATCAGAAGTGAAATTGACCATTATTCGTCCAAAACAACCTTTGAGTATCGATATTCAGCACTTTACAAAAATGGATATTCGTCGAATGCTAGAAACAGGTTATGCGCTAGAAATGAGTGAATAAAAAAAGCCTCGAATTTCGAGGCTTTCTATTTATACCGACATAATGTCTTTTTCCTTTTCATTGAAAACCTGGTCGATCTTCGCGATGTAGGCATCTGTTTTCTTTTGGATCTTTTCTTCTGCCTCTTTGATCGCATCCTCGGATACGCCATCTCCTTTTAACTTCTTGATGCTATTGTTGCCGTCTTGACGTGCATTGCGGATATTGATCTTAGCCACCTCGATTTCTTGCTTACAACGCTTGACTAAATCACGGCGACGGTCCTCTGTCAAAGGTGGAATCGATAAACGGATGATTTCACCATCATTCATCGGATTTAATCCCAAGCTGGAATTACGAATAGACTTCTCGATTTCTGCGAAAATTCCTTTTTCAAAAGGCTTAATCGCAATCGTACGCGCATCCGGAGTGGTAATCGATGCAGCACCTGAAATAGGCGTTTGCATACCATAATAATCGATAGTCAAACCATCCAGCATGGAGGTGCTTGCTTTTCCTGCTCTGATTTTCGATAATTCAATACTTAAGTGCTTGATCGCCCCATCCATGGTTTCGACGGTTGCGTCAATATAGAATTCGATTTCTTCCATTTTATCAATTAACTAATTAATGTTCCTACATCCTCACCCGATACTAAGGCGGCTAAATTCCCTTCTTTGTTCATATCGAATACGATGATGGGAACGTTATTTTCTTGGCATAAGGTAAATGCCGTGGTATCCATAATTTTTAAACCTTTAGAGATAGCTTCACCAAAGCTCAAGTTTGCATAGCGCGTTGCTGAGGGATCTTTTTCTGGATCGGCTGTGTAAACGCCATCTACGCGGGTTCCTTTTAACACCACATCTGCTTCGATTTCAATCGCTCGTAGGGAGGCAGTAGAATCCGTCGTGAAATACGGGTTACCAGTTCCTGCACCAAAAATCACAATACGACCTTTTTCTAAGTGACGCATGGCACGGCGACGGATGAAAGGTTCGCAAACCGCTTCTACTTTGATGGCTGTCATCATGCGCGTGTACAATCCTTGTTTTTCCAAAGATGCCTGTACCGCCATTCCGTTAATTACGGTCGCTAACATGCCCATGTAATCGCCTTGAACACGGTCTATGCCAGCTTTTGCTGCGCTGGCACCGCGGAAAATATTTCCTCCACCAATAACGATGGCTACTTCAACGCCTAAATCATGCACTTTTTTAATCTCAGCTGCATATTGACCTAAAATGTTAGGATCAATCACTTCTCCATCTGTCGAAAGAGATTCGCCTGAAAGTTTCAATAAAATGCGTTTGTATTTAGGTTCTTTCATGAGGAGCTCGTTTATGAAGATTTTGTGCGATGCAAATTTAGAAAAAATCTAGGTCTAGGCAAGGCTTTCGTCTTTCGCTTTAGGTAATTTATACCAGGGCAAATAAGGATGCGCGTGGTGTTCATAATGATAGCCAAAAAAGTAGCACGAAATAAACGCCCATACGTGGTTTTTACCTTGGCTTCTAGATTGTTGTTTATTTTCAGAACTATGTTCTCCCCGGTGCGGTAGATACGTCCCGAAAATAAATAATTGTAGCGTACTCAAGATGGCGGGCAGTTCCCAAAACAGAATCAAATTCCACATGGGAAACCAGATTTTCAAAATGTTATAGGTAATCGCCATCGCGAGTACCTGTTTCCAAGTGACATATTGCCAAATAAATTTGAACCACCAAAATAAAAAAGGACCTTGATGTACATCTGGGTCGTTATTTGTGTTTACGTGAGCGTGGTGTAAATGGTGTTTTGACCGTAAAGTATTATAATCATTAAAGGCAAAAAGGATGGTACAAAAACGGCCAATTGCGTGATTTAGACGGGGATTTTCCGCATAAACAACTCCATGGATGGCATCGTGAGACGTGATAAATAGGCCTGTATACAAATGGGTCTGAAGCAGAATGGCAATATAAATCCAAGGATCTGACCAGCTGAAATCAGCGTGTATCCAATAGGCTAAATTCGCACTCCAAAGGGTGATCAACACCGCAGCCCAAATAATTCCCTGAAATTTATTTACTTTGCTCATAAATTAGCTAGTTTATTCTAGCACCTATATGACCTCAAAACTATGAAAATTGTTCCAGCATTGCTGCTTTTTATTTTGTCTTTTACATTTTTTGCCGGCGCGCAAAGTAATTCCTCTTCCGCTTTGTCCACCTATTGTAATCCGATGAACTTGGATTACGGTTTTACACCCATCCCTAATTTTTCAGAACAAGGGCGTCACAGGGCCACGGCAGATCCCGTTATTTCGTATTTTAAAGACAAATATTACTTGTTTTCCACGAATCAATGGGGCTATTGGTGGAGTTCGGATATGCTGAAATGGAACTTCGTGTCCCGTCGATTCTTACAGCCTTACCACAAAGTATATGATGAATTGTGTGCGCCTGCGACTATTGTTTTAGGGGATAGTTTGTTAGTGATAGGTTCTACCTATGCGAAGGATTTTACCCTTTGGTATTCCCAAAAACCGGAGACGGATACCTGGAAAGAAGCGGTCCATGCCTTTACGGCTGGAGCCTGGGATCCCGCTTTCTTTTTGGATGATGACAATCGCCTCTATTTATATCACGGATCCAGTAATTTTTACCCGATGTACGGACAAGAATTGGATCGTAAAACCTTGCAACCGATCGGAGAACGCAAAGATTTGATTAAACTGAATGATGAGTTACATGGATGGGAGCGTTTTGGAGAGTACCAAGACAACACCTTCCTGAAGCCCTTTATGGAAGGGGCTTGGATGAATAAATACAAGGGCAAGTATTATTTGCAATACGGGGCGCCAGGGACAGAATTTTCTGCTTATGGGGATGGAGTGTATACATCAGAACTTCCGATGGGTCCATTTACGTATCAAGCGCACAATCCGTTTTCGTTCAAGCCGGGTGGATTTACACGCGGTGCGGGTCACGGGGCTACTTTTGAAGGACAATATGGCAATTGGTGGCATGTGACGACGATTACGATTGCGGTGAAGAATAGTTTTGAGCGTCGGTTAGGACTTTGGCCTACGTATTTTGATAAAGACGGAATTATGTACACGAATACGGCCTATGGAGATTATCCGCACCATATGCCTACGAAAAAAGTAGATCAACCGTCTGAATTATTTACAGGTTGGATGTTGCTGAATTACAATAAGCCAGTCCGTGTTTCATCCAGTTTACCGGGTTATTCGGCAAATTTTGCGGTGGATGAGCAAATGAAAACCTATTGGTCAGCGGCCTCTTCGAAAAAAGGGGAATGGATTGAGACCGATTTAGGAGAGGTTTCTACGCTGAAAGCGCTACAGATTAATTATGCGGATCAGGATGTTGATTCGAGTTTCCTCGGAAAGATCAATGGTATTTACCACCAGTACCAGGTGCTAGGAAGCAAGGATGGGAAAAACTGGTCTCTGATTATTGATAAGTCT
>CANLVU010000007.1 GCA_947494535.1 Cytophagaceae bacterium | reverse complement strand
GGCTTTTATGCGCCGCAAGGAAGAACGATAAGAATTCATTCGATAAGACCTGATTTTCTAGAAAAGGTAGCTGCAGCGAAGCTAGACCAGCAAGAAATCACCAATATCGAAATGGAAACGGCTGCCTATTATGCCTTTTGCGGAGCAATGGGACATGAAATGATATCCTTAAATGCTATTTTAGCGAATCGAATGACGAACGAATTTTCGAAAGACCCAGAGGGTCAAATCAGGTCTTTGATTGAAAAAGCTATAGTATTAATCGCATAACGTAATCATCCATTACGTAGCCATTACCTATATCTAGGACCATTTCGCGGTCTTTGATGAATCCTTTTTTAAAGTAAAACTCTACAGCTGAATTGTGTTTGTTTACGTTTAAATAGATCGACGTAATGCCCATGGAGCGAGCCTGATTGCTTATTTGTTCGATAATAAAGCTTCCTGCTCCTTTTTGCTTTACCGATGGCCGTAAGTAAAGTTTATTAAGCTTGGCTTCCGTCTCTGAGGTTTGTTCAAAGGCACAATAGCCCATTCCTTCTCCATCTATTTCTAAAATCGAAAAAATTTCGATTTGGTTTTGCAGTACCTCTGACGCATACATCATGGGAATCATGTATCGCGTTTGTTGTTCAGACAAAATATGGCCATAAGTGGGTCTCCATGCTTCTTCTGCAATTTCTTGAATTAGTGGTATGTCTTCTAGGGTTGCTTTACGTAAAATCATGACCAAAATTTGTAAATTGCAGTCAAAATAGCAAATATGAAACCTCTTATTCTCATCGCAAACGACGATTCTATACATTCAAAAGGCATTCGTGTATTAACGGAAATTATGTCCGAATTGGGCGAAGTTGTCGTGGTGGCACCAGATTCACATCAATCAGGAATGGGTCATGCCATTACATTGGGTGAACCTTTGAGAGTGGTGAAGACGAATGATTTTGGGGATCATGTTCAATCCTACAAGTGTTCAGGAACGCCAGCAGATTGTGTGAAGATCGGTAAACACCAAATTCTGAAAGACCGCAAAATTGATTTAGTAGTTTCCGGTATTAACCACGGATCCAATGCCTCGATTGCCGTTTTGTACTCAGGAACCATGTCAGCAGCCATTGAAGCGGCGATGGAAGGGATACCGGCTATTGGCTTCTCCTTATGTGATTATGCTTCAGATGCTGATTTTTCTCACTGCCACGATTATATAATTAAAATTTGCCAGCAAGTACTCGTTCATGGATTACCTAAAGGGCTTACCTTAAATGTCAATTTCCCGGCTCATTCTTCGATGCCTTTGCAAGGCGTTAAAGTGGTGAAACAAGCGAATGCGATCTTTAGAGAGCGTTTTGAAGAGCGAAAGGATCCTTATGGAAAGCCTTATTATTGGATGGATGGAGATTTATTCAATGAGGATTTGAATAATAATACGGATTTAGATGCTTTAGCAGAAAATTATGTGAGTATTGTGCCTATAAAATATGATTTGACGGATTATGATGAGTTAAATCAGATGCAAAGCTGGGATCTTTAAGAGGGTCAATACACTCAAGGCATCTGTAATTTGACCATTTTGAGCCATTTCAATCGCTTCTTTTAAAGGTATTCTACGTATTTTTAATTGCTCCGTTTCTTCTGGACAAGCTTGTTGTTGGTTTAGGTTTTGGGCTAAATACATTACTGCTCGCTCATCGCTCACTGAATTAGAGAGGTAGACCTCTCCTATTTCTGTCCATTGCATAGCAACCAATCCAGTTTCTTCTAAAAGTTCACGTTTAGCTGCGTCTAATATAGATTCTCCTGATTCGATGGAGCAACCTCCTTCCGGGACTTCCCAGGAATACGCATTCAGCGTGTACCGGTATTGCCCCACTAAATACGTGTAACCTTTGGAGTCAACAGCCACGATGGAAATGGCTGTGTTTTTATAGTGTACTTTCCCATAAATACCTGGATTTCCGGCAGGATTTATGACGTCGTGGTGTTCCACTCGAATCCACGCATTCTCATAGGCGGTTTCTTGACTGATTGTTTTCCAGGGATTGTTTTCCGTTTCCATTCGGTAAAAATACTATCTTTGTGCTAATGAAACAGCGGCTTGTCCTTCTTTCTTTTTTCGTTTCGGTGCTCATCATGATCGCGAAATTTGCGGTCTATTATGCGAGTGGATCGACGACTTTATTGACGGATGCATTAGAGTCGATTATCAATGTAGTCGCGGCCTGTTTTGCCTATTATTCGATTTATTTAGCGTCTTTACCCAAGGATTTGAATCATCCATATGGCCATGGTAAAATCGAATTCTTTGCCTCTGGTCTCGAAGGGGTGCTTATTTTATTAGCATCTGCCTATATTTTTCTGCATGCCTCCCAGCATTTATATGCCTCGCCAGAACTGAAAAGTTTAGATGTGGGTATGGCTGTTTCTTTCGTGTCTGCTGGTATTAATGGCTTACTAGGTTATTTTTTAGTCCAAAAAGGGCGCTCGTCCCATTCTCCTGCGCTTATTGCGGACGGTAAACACCTGCGTTTAGATGCTTACAATGGTATTTTGGTCGTTGCTGCTTTGGCATTAACTTATTTTACGCATTGGTATTGGGTGGATTCAATCGCCTCCTTCTTGTTTGCCGGATTTATGTGTTGGCAGGGAATTCACTTGATTCGTGAGTCGGTGGCTGCTTTGATGGATGAAACGAATCCTGCCTTGTTCCAAAAAGTGACTGACTGGGTCGTATCAAATAAAAAAGACGAATGGATTGATTTGCACAATCTACGTGTACAACAATATGGCGGTGATTTGCACATAGATTGCCATTTGACTTTACCTCGTTATTGGGATTTACAAAGAACGCACGAAGAAATTCATGCTTTTGAGCAAATGCTAGGGGAATTACAAGCAACCCACGTGGAGATATTTGTCCACGCGGATCCTTGCCTTGATGAGTGTTGTAGTCACTGCACTATCGCGGATTGTGCGATTAGAAATGCTGCTTTTTCGAAGAAAATAGAATGGAATCAGATGAATTTGGCTTTAAACCAAAAGCATTTTAACGAAAGTCTAGGTCGTTCTTAATTAGTCCTTAAGGAACCTATTCCTCCATCTACCCCGATGATTTGACCTGTTATCCACGAGTTCGCAGGATTCAATAAGAACCCAGCTAGATTAGCGATATCCTCTGATTGCCCCACACGTCCTAATGGATGTCTTTTACCACCCGCTTCAATTTTCTCTGGTGAATTTAATAAGGCTCCAGCTAATGGAGTTTGCGTTAACGATGGTGCAATAGCATTTACTCGAATCTTATTTGCCGCTAATTCTGCTGCTAAAGAACGCGTTAAACCTTCAATGGCTCCTTTTGCACTCGCAATGGAAGCATGAAAGCCCATTCCGGTTTGAACGGCTACCGTACTAAACAATACGATGGATGAGGTCGATGACTGCTTTAAAGCAGGTAATAAAGCTTGAATGACGCGAACTGCACCTAATACGTTTATTTGGAAATCTTTTTCAAAATCCGCAGAGCTTAAGCGATTAAATGGTTTCAAATTAATGCTTCCTGGGCAATAGGCTATTCCGTCTAAAGGTCCCGTGATGGCTGCAATGGCAGAATCGTCTGTTCCTAAGGCATCCCAAACCTGGTTTTCTACTCCTGGAATAGAGGATGGGTTGCGCGAAAAATTAATGACTTCGTGTCCGTCCTTAAGCAAAGCTGTCGCAATGGACTCACCAATTCCTTGGCTAGCCCCAACAATAACGTATTTTCCCATGATTAACCTTGGATAGATTGTAAGAATTCTCTTCTCGTATTCTCTTCTTGGAATTTACCTCCATAATAGGATGTAATCGTAGAAGTGGCGTCATCCTTCACCCCTCTTGATGAAACACACAAGTGTTTAGCATCGATGAATACGGCTACGTGATCTGTTTTTAACACTCTTTGCAGGTGTTTAGCGATCTGCATCGTTAAACGTTCTTGAACCTGAGGTCTTTTGGCGTAAAACTGTACAATGCGATTTAATTTCGAAAGACCGATTACCTGGCCTGAAGAAATATAGGCAATGTGTGTTCTTCCTACGATAGGAACGAAATGATGTTCGCAGTTCGAATAGAACGAGATGTTCTTTTCAATGAGCATATCTAAGTAGCCATATTTATTATCAAATAAGGCTATTTTAGGCTCATTAGCAGGATTCAAACCGCTAAAGATTTCTTCAATATACATTTTCGCTACCCTTTTGGGAGTACCGCGTAGTGAATCATCCGTTAAATCTAACCCTAAGGTTAACATGATTTCGCGGAAATGCGATTCAATAATGGCTATTTTCTCCGAATCAGAAAGATCAAAAGCATCCTCCCTCATCGGTGTTTCGATAGAGGTGGCTACATGATTATCTCCAATTTCCTCGTCTGTTAACAAGAAACGGTCGGTATCAATTAGCAGGGAATTCAACGAAATTTCTTTCTGTTTCATACAATCTAATTTTTAAATCTAATGTAGAGGGAAGTTTAGCCCTCAGTTTATTGTAAATCACCATGACGATGTTTTCAGCGGAAGGATTTAAATCTGCAAATTCAGGAACATCCAAATTTAAATTCTTGTGATCAAATTTTTTGCAAACCTCCGTTTGAGCCAAATCCGATAAAAACTTCGTATCAATGACATAACCTGTTTCAGGGTCAATTGTTCCGGTAACCTGGATAATTATTTCATAATTATGGCCATGGTAGTTCGGATTGTTACACAAGCCAAAAATCTCTTTGTTTTTCTCCGCAGTCCAATTAGGATTGTGCAAGCGGTGAGCAGCATTGAAATGTTCTTTTCGGAATACGGTAACGCGTGGGGCTTCAGTCATTTTTTCTAAATTCTTATAAAATTAAAGTATTTTCCTTAAATTTCATCTTTGTAAAACCTATTAGACTAATCATTAACGAAATGAAAAGAAGGAAGTTTATCTCCGATTCCTTAGTGTACACCTCAGGCACCGCTTTATTCCCTACATTCTTACGACAGTCCCCTTTAGAACAAACAAAAGTACGTTTAGGTTTTATCGGTGTTGGATTAAGAGGCCAAAATCACCTCGAAATGGCGATGTATCGACCTGATGTCGAGGTTGTAGCCATCTGTGATATTGATCCTAAAGCGGTTGATATCGCTTTGAAGATGATATCAGACAAGGGTCGACCAGTACCAGCCGTTTATGGAAAGACGGAAAAAGATTTTGAAAACTTAGCTAAAAGAGCTGATATCGATGGTGTAGTTATCGCCACCCCTTGGGAATGGCATGTTCCGATGGCCCTAGAGGTGATGAAGCAAGGTAAGTATGCGGGTGTCGAAGTTTCAGCGACTGTTACTTTAAAAGAATCATGGGATCTCGTGAATATGTATGAGAAAACAGGTTCTCATTGTATGATTTTAGAAAATGTTTGTTACCGTCGAGATGTGCTTGCCACGTTGAATATGGTTCGTCAGGGGATGTTTGGGACATTAAATCATGTACAATGTGGTTACCAACACGATTTACGCGAAGTGAAATTTAATGATGGAAAGCAGGCCTATGGTGGTGGAGTGGAATTTGGGGAGAAAGGTTTTTCTGAGGCCAAATGGCGTACCCAGCATTCTGTCGATCGCAATGGAGATTTGTATCCAACACACGGTTTAGGACCGGTGGCTGAGATGTTGAATATTAACCGTGGAAATCAGTTTGCTTATTTAACCTCAATGGCTACGCCATCTTTGGGACTACATAATTACATCGTTGAAAAAGGAGGCGCTGATCATCCCAATGCGAAAGTGAATTTTAAATGTGGTGATATCGTCCAAACAATGATCAAATGTGTGAATGGGGAAACAATTCTCATTACGCATGATACCAATTCTCCTCGCCCTTATTCGTTAGGCTTCCGCGTTCAAGGAACGAAGGGTTTGTGGATGGAAGATAATAGATCTATCTATATAGAAGGTGTTTCGTCCAAAGCACACCGCTGGGAAGAGGCTAAACCTTATTTAGAGAAATATGATCACCCCTTGTGGAAAGCACACGCAGCTGATGCGGAGAATGCAGGCCATGGAGGTATCGATTATTTTGTGTTAAGAGCCTTTATAGAGGCGATTAAGGCAAAAGTTGCTCCACCGATCGACGTTTATGATGCAGCAGCTTGGTCTGCGATTGCACCACTTTCTGAGGAGTCGATCAAGAAGGGCTCCGCTCCTATCCAAATACCTGATTTTACGCGAGGTAAATGGAAAAAAAATCAACCTATTTTTGCATTAAACGAACAATACTAAGCCAATGAACCAATCTAAAAACGTTAACGGACCCCTCTTAATTATCGGTATTCTCTTTTTTGTCTTTGGTTTTGTGACCTGGGTGAATTCGGTTTTGATTGCCTTCTTTAAGGATGCTTTTCAATTGAATAACTTCGATTCACTTTTAGTTACTTTTGCCTTCTTTATCTCTTATTTTGTCATGGCAATTCCTTCGTCTTGGGTTTTGGCAAAAACCGGATTTAAAAAAGGGATGTCTTTAGGCTTATTGGCTATGGCAGTGGGTACTTTATTATTTATACCTGCCGCAAAAATGGAGAATTATCCGATGTTTTTGTTTGGGCTTTTTGTGATCGGTACAGGTCTCGCACTCCTACAAACTGCTTCTAATCCCTATGTGACTATTTTAGGGCCTTCGGAATCAGCTGCACAAAGAATCTCAGTGATGGGTATTTGTAATAAGGTGGCGGGTATTTTAAGTCAATTCATTTTTGGTGGATTGTTTTTATCCAGTGCGGTAGCAGGGACGGAAAAATTAGCGATAGTCATTATGCCATATGGCGTGATGACGGCAGTTTTAGTGGTCTTGGCCATTTGGGTTTGGTTCTCTTCTTTACCAGAAGTGGAAGCGGAGGAAACGGTGGAAGAAGCTGGAAATGCGAAAGATTCTGTTTGGGCTTATCCTAGCCTGGTCTTAGGCCTAGTGGCGTTCTTTCTTTATGTCGGAGTTGAGGTTATAGCAGGAGATACGATTATTAATTATGGGGTTTCTCAAGGATTTAGTCAGGATGTAGCCAAAATCTTTACCACCTATACTTTGTATGGTATGTTAGCGGGATATGTTATTGGTATTTTCTTTATTCCCAAATACTTATCGCAACAAAAAGCCTTGAATTATTCGGCTATTTTGGGTGTTGTATTTTCGATCGGTGCCATTGCCTTCACCGGATTTACTTCTGTATTGTGTTTGGCCTTATTAGGTTTAGCAAATGCACTCATGTGGCCTGCTTTGTGGCCTCTAGCGATTAATGGATTAGGAAAGTTTACTAAGATTGGTAGCGCTTTGATTATTATGATGATTTCAGGTGGTGCGTTATTGCCTTTGTTGTATGGTAAAATAGCGGATCAAATTGGGAATACGCAGATCGCTTACCTTATTTTGATCCCTTGCTATATTTTTATCTATTATTACGCAACAATTGGTCATAAAAAGAGTTCTTGGAAGTAGAATTGCCTATTTTTGCGTTTTATTCCTGTTATGTCTAAAATTTTAAATTTGAACGATCCTTTACTTACTGATGGAAATCAGTATGCTCCTTCACTCTTTGCATATGAAAGACGTAGCACGATTCCGGTTCAAATAGGTGAGCTCTATTTAGGTTCAGACTTTCCTATTCGAATTCAGTCGATGACTACGGTAGATACGATGGATACGCAAGGATCAATTGAGCAATCCATTCGAATGATAGATGCGGGTTGTGAACTAGTTCGCATAACTGCTCCCTCCGTTAAAGAGGCCCAGAATCTCGAGAATATTCGCAAAGGTTTGCGGGAGCGTGGTTATACCACACCTTTAGTCGCTGATATACACTTTACACCTAATGCCGCTGAATTAGCTGCTAGAATCGTCGAAAAAGTCCGTATCAATCCAGGAAACTATGCGGACAAAAAACGCTTTGAAACGATTGATTATACCGATGCGTCGTACGCATCAGAGTTAGACCGTATTCGGGATAAATTTCTTCCTTTAGTCAAAATATGTAAGGAATACGGCACGGCGATGCGTATAGGCACGAACCACGGTTCTCTTTCAGATCGTATTTTAAGTCGTTATGGAGATACGCCTAATGGGATGGTGGAATCTGCTTTGGAATTCTTACGTATTTGCGAGGATGAAAACTATTTCAACATCGTGCTTTCGATGAAATCTTCGAATACACAGGTAATGGTGGAAGCGTATCGCTTGTTAAGTAAAAAGTTAAAGGATGGCGGGTTTAAGGCTTACCCTATGCATTTAGGTGTAACAGAGGCTGGTGAGGGTGAAGATGGACGGATTAAATCGGCCGTAGGTATTGGAACCTTATTAGAAGATGGATTAGGCGATACCATTCGTGTTTCTCTAACGGAGGATCCAGAATTTGAGATACCGGTGGCGAAGGATTTAGTCCGTCGTTATGATATGCGCGCTTCAGCTCAAGATCCCATACCTGTTTTTAAAGGTCATTCTGCCGCATTTGACTCCCCTATTCATCCTTTCGCTCATTCGCGCAGAAAGACGTCGGAGATTTTTTCGATGGGTGGTCAACAGGTGCCACGCGTAATCGCTGACTTTTCTACTCGATCAACCATTTCAATTGTAGATTTTAAGTCGATAGGGCATTTCTATTTACCTGAACCAGATAAATGGGCGATGAATGACCTAGGTGCAGATTTTATTTATACTGGCCTTCAGTCGCTTGATTTTATGTTACCTAATGGATTGCGTCAAATTCAAGACTCCTCTGTTTGGTCCGCTTCTGAATACGTATATCCCTTATTCAGCTATGCAGATTATCAAACTGCTGCTCTTAAGCATACGACTTTAAATTTCATATCATTGGATGCAGCTGAACTTTTGGCGGGTGCTGACGAGTTTGATTCTACTTGCGTTCTTGTATTACATTCCACGAATGCACATCAAATGCCGGCTATTCGACGTGCTTTCTTTCATTTGATGGAGAAAGGAATAAGTAATCCGGTAATAATTCACCTCAACTACACCTCCATTTCGGACGATCAATTTCAATTATTCGCTCCTACGGACGGTGGAGCTTTGTTTATTGATGGTTTAGGTGATGGTTTGATGTTAAGCCTAAAGCATTCGAAGAATAAAGAAGCTTTAAGTAATTCGACTAATTTTGGGACGCTGCAGGCAAGCAGAATGCGTATTTCTAAAACGGAATACATTTCTTGTCCTTCATGTGGTCGTACTTTATTTGATTTGCAAGAAACGACGGCTATGATTCGCCAAAAAACAGATCATTTAAAAGGTATAAAAATAGGTATTATGGGCTGTATCGTTAATGGTCCGGGTGAGATGGCTGATGCAGACTATGGTTACGTGGGTATCGGAAAAGATAAGATTGCGCTCTACAAAGGGCAAGAAGTAGTGAAAAAGTCTGTTCCTGCAGATTCTGCGGTGGATGAATTGATCACTTTAATTAAGGAACATGGAGATTGGCGCGAGCCCTCTGTAAACGACTAGACTATGAGCAGATTAAGAGAACAATTTAGAGTGGGGGAAGTTTTCACGTATTTTATTCGTGTATTCCAAAAACCAAAGCCAGGAGCAGCACCCGCTAACTTTAACTTACGCGCCATGCACACGATAAACAAGATTTCGATCTTGATGTTTATCGTTTGTCTAATTGTGATGATCTACCGCGCTTTTTTGCGCTAGTTATTTAGTTCCGTAAAGACACCAAGATGACTTTGCTTTTTTTAAAGCAACGGCATCTTTTGTTTTTCCCTTTACATAATCACATAAGAATTGATTCTCCTTCGGACCTAATGCTCCCGGCATTGAATTGATTAATTCATCGATTACCTTCATCGCCTGCTTTGCTTTTTGTTGTTTGAAAAGCATATCAGACTCCACCATCCACGTTCTGCGATTAATACTGGCACGGTCTAAGCCCGTTTTAGCCATTTGAGACTTAATTTTCAGTAAACCTGATTCCCCTAATTTTGCAGCCTGTGAGCCAGATAAAGCAATAGAGAAAATATTCTCATACACCATACGAACTACAGATGGGTCAAAAATGGAATTATAATAGTTTATGTTCCGGATGAAATAATCAAATAGGCGGTTATCATGGCTCATTAATGCTACTTGCATTAGATTGAAATTCAATTGAGAACTGTATTGAGCCGGTTTTAATAAGGCTATATAAGCATTCATTGCCTTTATATTAGTTAACGTATCTCCAGTAATCCGCGCATATTGAGCGTAATTTATCAACATCCCTGGATTCTTCTCTCCTTCAGCTAAACGTTTAGGGAATTTGGAAACTTGTTCGGCAGGATTGATGGCCTTTGTTGCTATCGCATTCACCATTGTTGCGGTATTATCTTTCTCACCAAATATCCTCGCTTGGATAATTTTCATCGATTTTGGCTCGAAAAATACAAAGGTAGGCGTTGCGTTTAAAATAATCCCCGCTTGTTTTATAGCTAATTGATTGGCTGGATTACGAATATCTAATTGGTAATTGATGAAATTTTTATTGTACACCGCTCCGACTGACGGTTGCGTAAATACATTTTTGAATGAACTGCAAACATGGCAATCAGGAGCATATATCTCCATGAAAAGCAATTTATTTTGCTTGATGGCTTCAGCACGCGCTTCTTGTAATGAGGCAGCTGAACTAAAATTAATGCCTTGTGAAATTCCTAAAAAGGGTAATATCAGGAGTAGTAGTGTTTTTTTCATACTTATTTAGTGCTTTTTTCAGCAGCTACGATTTCTTTTTGTAAATGGGTTGATAGCGTACGACAAACGGCTTCTAATTCTTGTGCAAAGAAGTTATCGCCTGTAGCTTGCAATGAGGCGTCTGCCACAGTACCTACAATTTCAATGAAGAATCTTTTCATATCCAATACTTCCATATCTTTCGTCCAAAGCGGTAAAGTTAACGTCCCTTTATGGTAAGGATCCCAAGTAGCGACTAAAATAGCTTTGGTCTCTTCGATCCCTTCGTTTGGATTATCGGTAGCAGACCAAGAGATTTGTTCAGGGATGTTTTGGTCGTCTAATTGTATCTTAAAATTGATTTCAGAATGTTTCATGGATGTAAAATTAATCGTATTTTCGTATAAATTAAGGAAAATTAATGGTTAAGGCTGAAATTATTACCATTGGGGATGAGATACTCTACGGGCAAATCCTGGATACAAATACGCAGTGGATCAGTCTTGAATTAGATAAATTAGGAATTAAGACCATACGGAAATCATCCGTAGGTGATCAAAAATCAGAAATACTTCAGATACTAAACGAAGCTGCTCAGCGCGCAGACGTTGTATTTATTACGGGGGGCCTTGGGCCTACGAAGGACGATTTGACTAAAAAAATATTAGCAGAGTATTTTGGCTGTGATTTAGTTATGCATCCTCAGGCATTACAAGATGTAACAGAATTCTTTGCAAAGCGAGGCAGAGAGTTGTCCGATATTAACCGCGATCAAGCCTTATTACCTACGAAAGCGGAATTTGTTCGCAATAGTCAAGGTACGGCACCCGGAATGTGGTTTAATGAGAAAGATGTCATCTGGGTTTCTATGCCTGGAGTTCCTTATGAGATGAAAAATATCATGGAGCAGGAAGTGCTGCCCCGATTGGTAAATCACTTCCAGATGCCGGTTATTTACCATAAGGTTATTAAGACTGTCGGTATAGGTGAATCTTATTTATCGGAATTGATAGAAAACTGGGAATTGCAATTACCCGAACAGATTAAATTAGCCTATTTACCCTCCATGGGTATCGTTAAATTACGTTTAACAGCTGTGGGTGAAGATTTAGGACAATTGCAAGAGGCAGTTGAGGTTGAATTACAAAAAGTGAACCCGATTATTAAATCCTATATATTTGGTTACGAAAAGGATGAGCTAGCGGAAGTAGTAGGTCGTTTATTGATCGATCAGAAAGCCACTTTATCTGTGGCAGAGAGTTGCACAGGTGGTCATTTGGCACATCAATTCACTCAAAATCCAGGAAGTTCTGCTTATTTTATCGGAGGGGTTCTCTCCTATGCTAATCAGGTTAAAATTGATCAATTGGGTGTTTCAGAGCAGATTTTAGCCAGCGATGGAGCTGTATCTGAAGCTTGTATTCAAGCCATGTCGCAGGGTGTTCGAAATAGATTAGGAACCACCTATGCATTAGCTACTTCAGGCATTGCCGGACCTGATGGAGGAACCGCTGAAAAACCGGTAGGAACGGTATGGATTGCTTTAGCACATCCTGAAGGAGTTATAACACGAAAATTAACTTTAGGTGGAACGCGAATGCAAAATATTTATTTATGCTCGCTAGCTTGCGTAAATTTGTTGCGCAAATATCTATTAAACGATTTAAACTAAGCCTATGGCCATTACAGAGGTGATTATGCCCAAAATGGGTGAAAGTATCATGGAAGCGACTGTTTTAAATTGGTTAAAGCAGCCGGGTGATTACGTGGAAGTGGATGAGTTTATCTTAGAAGTAGCTACAGATAAGATTGATACGGAAGTACCTTCGCCGGTAGCAGGTTATTTACAAAAAATTTTAATTCCGGTGGGCTCTGTAGCCACGATTGGAAGTGCTATCTGTGTGATTGATGCTGTTGAAAGCGTTAATTCATCAACTACTGATTCTTTTGCGTTAGATGAAAGTATGTCAGCACTTATCGATTTAACCGTCGGATCTTCAGAATTAAGTGCCGAAAAGTCAACTAATCCCTGGATCTCTCCATTGATTAAGCAGATTTGTCAGTCAGAAAACGTATCTCAAAGAGAATTAAATCAGCTCCCTGGTTCTGGTCTCGATGGTCGGATTACGAAAAAAGATGTCTTGAATTACATCGCTGTTCGAAATTCGAAGCGAATGATTTCCTCTGGAACTTTAAGTCAAGGAGCTGGAATGCGTCTACCTGGTGATGAAGTAATTGAAATGGATCGCATGCGAAAGATGATTTCTGAACGTATGTTAGATTCTAAGCGCATTGCTCCTCACGTCACCTCTTTTTTAGAAGCCGATGTAACCAATTTGGTTAATTGGCGCACGAAAGTAAAACAAGCTTTTCAAGACAAACATCGGGAGGCTTTAACATTTACTCCTCTTTTATTCAAAGCAACTGCTGATGCATTAAAGGATTTTCCTGGCATGCTTATTTCTGTAGAGGGTAATTACATCGTGCAGCATGCTCAAATTAATATTGGAATGGCAGTTGCCTTGCCAAACGGTAATCTGATTGTGCCAGTTATCCATGAAGTAGATAAAATGACGTTGGCTGAATTAACCCAAAAGGTAAATGATTTGTCAGCTCGAGCTAGAGCAAATAAGTTGAAACCAGCAGATTTAGAAGGAGGAACATTTACCATTTCAAATATTGGTAGTTTTGGTAATTTGATGGGAACACCTATTATTGTTCAGCCTCAAGTGGGTATTTTAGCTTTTGGCGTCATTGAAAAGAAGCCCGCAGTCATTACTAATGACAAGGGTGAGGATTTGATTGCGATTCGTCAAAAGATGTTTATTTCACACTCTTATGACCACCGTATCGTAGATGGTTCACTGGGTGGAGGGTTTGTGAAACGGGTCTCAGATTATTTAGAGAAATTTAGTAATGATACGCAGATATAAAAAAAGAGCCACGACAGAGGCTCTTTTCATTTATAACAGGTAAGACTTAAAACTTAGCATCCGCTGGTTTCACATTCGGTCGAATGATTTTTAGCAGAGTTAATAGTTTAATCATCGGATAAGTTGGATCAAACTCAAACCATTTTGTCGCAAAATTCACGCGATTGGGAAGTTTATGGTGGTTGTTTTGGAACAACTCGCCCATCATCACCACATCGAAAATTAATGAGTTCTTAGAGTGATCATGGTTGTCAAAGTTTTGGTAACCATATTTATGTCCTGACCAATTCACAATTGCGCCGTGGACAGGTCCCATTAAAAAGTGAACTGGTAACAAGAAGAAAAATGCCCAGTGCATGTCGAAATAAACAAAACCTACGATGTATAAAGCGGAATAAGCAATACCCCAGCCTAAGCGAGATATCCAAGAATCACCAATTCGTTCAATTGTTTTAGAAACAGGGTAATCATGCTCAAAACGATCTTCTACTGTCTGTTTTCTGTTTAAAACCGCGTTATAGATATCTTTAGTCTTCCACATCATCGTAAATACGTTGCTCGAGAATATCGGAGAATGCGGGTCTTTTTTGGTATCTGAAAATGCGTGGTGCATTCTATGTAAAATCGCATAAGCACGAGGGCTTAAAAAGGAAGATCCCTGCGATAAATAGGTCAAGAAATAGAAGAATTTTTCCCAAAACTTGCTCATTAAAAACATCTTATGAGCAGAATAGCGGTGAAGAAAAAAAGTCTGACTAAACAAAGAAACGTACCAATGTATGAAGAAAGCGGGAAGTACTAATTGCATAATAGAGAGTATGATATGATGTTTTAACAAAAGTACAACGCAAATGTTTCTTATTTCACCTGATAATCAATAAAAAATCTGATTTTAATCAATGTTTAAGATATGTAATGCATGACAAACGGCTATTCCTGCCGTTTCCGTCCGTAAAATGGACTTTCCTAAACTAAATGGTTTCCAATTATTTTTTTTCAAATCTGCTGATTCCTCTGGAGTGAAGTCTCCTTCTGGGCCTACAAGTATGTGGTATTCCTGTCCTTTAGAGGCTACTTTACTAAGGAAATCTACGGGAGGATTTGATATAAAGGCGAATAGCTTTTCGCCTCCCTCCTTTGATGTAACTTCTTTAAATGTATGCAAACCCG
This sequence comes from Cytophagaceae bacterium, assembly GCA_947494535.1. GTDB lineage: Bacteria > Bacteroidota > Bacteroidia > Cytophagales > Spirosomataceae > Aquirufa. The sequence goes on along the minus strand of CANLVU010000007.1, from coordinate 33,697 downwards.
TAATTTCAGGTAAGTATAAGTTCTTAGATTGCTTCAAAGCAGAGATTGCTGTTTTCTCTAATCGCTGAAGCTTTATCTCTTTTCGTTCTGAATTTTTAGAAGCAAAGAAATGGATACCATGAATTCCGAATTCCCCACATTTCTCTACCATCCATTCCATTCGCTCCATTTGCTTCGTAGGTGCGACATAAAGATGAATTTTATAAGCAGGCGTAGGTTCAGATTCTACCACCTCTAAGGCACCGAAAGCTATATTTTTGCCTTCTATCGCCGTAATGATCGTAGAGAATTTTGATCCACGACCATCTAACAGGTGAATGGTCTCTCCTTCTCTTAAACGCAATACCCTTATAGCATGAAAGGATTCCTCTTCAGATAAATAAGAGGAATCCTTTGCATTTGGAGCGTAAAATACGGCTATACTCATTTGTTATTCTTCCTCATCCTCGTCCTCATCATCTGAGTTAAAGGTATAAAGTGATGGATCTAAACTTAAGGTGTTGCCATTAAAATCTTTCACGAATTGAGATAACATTTCATCATCCAAAGCCGGAACATATAAAGCAACTTCAATACTTACTCCAAAGTCAAATTCTGGATCTATTTCGATGTATTCAGCGACTTTGATCTCCTCGTTTTCTTCTAAATCTTCAATAACTTCTAAGATCAACATTTCTACCTCTTCGTCTAATTCTTCATTAGGCTCGTAGTTTTCATCTCGATTCTCTAAAGGAACATACAAAGGGTATTGCTGAATGATTTCGCGTTCAGCTGCTTCATATAATAGACTAGAATAATGTAATTGTAGCGTACAAACAATGGCATCATAAATAACCTCTTGCTTGTCGTATTGACCCACAAATTGAATGTGTACCATTTCTCGCTCGTTCCCTGAAGGCAATTCTTCGTCCAAAATATACACGAAAGAACGATTGTCTTCTTGACACTGCTTTTTTAACGCCGCTATTTCTACCGGGTCAAAGCCTGGATTGGTGGTTTTTGACATGTTTTGTTTATTTTATTAACAATAATTCACGGTATTTTGGTAATGGCCACTCATCATCGTCTATGATTAATTCTAATTTATCGACGCTGTAACGAATCTCTTCGAAGTAATTTTTCACTTTAGTGCTGTATAAAACAGCTCTTCCTTCTAGATCTTCAATATTATTTGCTTCTTTTCTCGCTTCCGTCATCTCATTTTGTAATCGAACAATGGAAGAAGTGTATTCAGAAATTTTCTTAATCATTTCGATCGTAGGTGCGAAATATTGCGGGTCAATTCCGATTTCTTTTTGGCCTTTCACATTCTCCACTAATTGTGTCTGGTATTTTAATGACGTGGAAACAATGTGATTAATAGCCATATCACCGATCACACGAGACTCAATTTGAATTTTCTTTACATAGTTTTCTAATTCAATTTCATGACGCGCATGCATCTCTTCTTTTGAATAAATTCCGTGTTTTGTGAATAATTCGATAGATTCTGGACGCGCATACACCGCTAATGCCTCTGGAGTGGTTTTTAAATTAGACAATCCGCGACGTGCCGCTTCCTCTACCCATTCATCGGAATAACCATTACCCTCAAAGCGAATATTCTTCGACTCTTTCACATAGCGTTTTAAGACTTCCATGATGGCTAATTCTTTCTTCACTCCTTTTTCCAAAACCTCTTCTACCTCTTTACGGAATTTGATTAACTGGTCAGCCACAATTGTATTTAATACGGTCATCGGAGCTGCAGAGTTCGCAGAGGATCCTACTGCGCGGAATTCGAATTTATTACCTGTAAAGGCAAATGGAGAAGTTCTGTTGCGATCCGTATTATCCAAGATCAATGATGGGATTTTATTTATACCTAGTTTAAGGTAGACATTGTCCCCTTTCTCTAATTGAATCTCATCTAAACCATCCATGTTTTCCATGTCGTCCAAAACTTGGCTCATTGTACTACCTAAGAAAGCAGAAACAATGGCTGGTGGAGCCTCATTTGCACCTAAACGGTGCTCGTTGCCTGCAGATGCGATCGATGCACGTAGTAAATCAGCTCGATCGTGAACCGCCTTAACAGTATTGACAAAAAATGTCAAGAACCTAAGATTCTCTTTAGGCTTCGATGAAGGGGCCAATAAATTAATCCCCGTGTCTGTCGCTAATGCCCAGTTATTATGCTTTCCTGATCCGTTGATTCCAGCAAAAGGCTTTTCGTGGAAAAGGACTTTTAATTTATGTTTAGATGCCACTTTGGACATCAAATCCATCAACAAAGCATTATGATCACACGCCAGGTTCGCTTCTTCGAAGGTAGGTGCTACCTCAAATTGTGCAGGAGCCACCTCATTGTGACGTGTTCTAACTGGCATTCCTAATTTTAGGGCTTCAATTTCGAAGTCCACCATGAAGGTATTCACACGGTTAGGAATAGATCCAAAATAGTGATCTTCTAATTGTTGTCCTTTCGCTGGTGCGTGACCGAAAACGGTACGACCCGCCATGACTAAATCTGGTCGCGCATTAAATAAGGCTTCATCTACAACAAAATATTCTTGCTCAGCACCTAAAGTAGGAATGACTTTACTTACGTCACGATTAAAGAATTCCTTAATGACGGCCGTTGCTGCTTTATCTACTAATTCGATTGATTTTAAAAGGGGAGTTTTGTAGTCCAATGCTTCACCAGTATAAGAAACAAATACAGATGGAATACACAAAGTTGCCGTACCTGCTGCATTTTCCATAATAAAGGCCGGCGATGATGGGTCCCATCCGGTATATCCTCTTGCTTCAAAAGTAGAGCGAATACCTCCATTCGGGAATGATGATGCATCTGGCTCCTGCTGTACTAACGCTGATCCTTTAAATTTCTCCACCGCTTTTCCATTGCTTAAATCAATGTCAAAGAAAGAATCGTGTTTTTCTGCTGTGGTACCCGTTAAAGGTTGAAACCAGTGCGTATAGTGGGTTGCTCCTTTAGATATTGCCCACGATTTCATGGCAGCTGCCACTTCATCTGCTGCATCTCGATCAATTTTTGATCCTGTTTGAATAGCGGTATTAATCTTTAAGTAGGCTTCCGGAGATAATAAGGAGCGCATCACTTCATCATTGAAGGTCATGCTTCCATAATAATCGGAAACTTTTTCTGTAGGAAGCTTTACAGGAGTTCCTGTGCGGGATTGAGCTAACTCAAGAGCCTTAAATCTAGTGATTGCCATATGAAAATTTTATTTCTTAGGTAAAAATAGCGAATTGTCGTGGTATAAAAAATGGGAAAAATTGAAAAATGAGATTGATTTTTTTGATTTTAATTTGGATTTTTTGGGTTTTTACAAAATTGTCGATTGATTTTACACGATTTTTCATACAAAACAGTTGTTTTTTTTAAAAAGTGGTATATTTTTGCTATACGAATTCCTAAAAAAGTATTTTTGTTTCAAAATCAAGTTTAAAAATCATGGCTAAATCAAAATTAGAGTACATTTGGTTAGATGGCTACAAGCCAACTCAAAGTTTACGTTCTAAGACTAAAATTGAAAGTAATTTTAGCGGCAAATTAGAAGACCTAGATATGTGGTCTTTCGATGGTTCTTCTACTCAACAAGCCGAAGGTGGTTCTTCAGACTGTTTATTGAAGCCCGTTTATGTTTGCCCTGATCCAGCACGCCGTGATGGATATTTAGTAATGTGTGAAGTATTAAACGCTGATGGAACTCCGCATGAGTCTAATGGTCGTGCAACGATAGATGATGATGATAATGATTTCTGGTTCGGTTTTGAGCAAGAGTATTTCCTTTGGGATCCAGAAACAAATAAGCCTTTAGGTTTTCCAGCAAATGGATATCCAGAGCCTCAGGGACCATACTACTGTTCAGTAGGTGCAAAAAATGCATACGGTCGTGAAATTATAGAAGAGCATATGGACTTGTGTATCGACGCAGGTTTAAACATAGAAGGTATTAATGCGGAAGTGGCTGCAGGACAATGGGAATTCCAAATGTTCGCTAAAGGTGCTAAGCAAGCAGGTGATGAAATCTGGTTAGGTCGTTATATTTTAGAGCGTTTAGGTGAAAAATATGGTGTTGCCATTAACTGGCACTGTAAGCCTTTAGGTGAATTAGATTGGAATGGTTCAGGAATGCACGCTAACTTCTCTAACACCGTATTGCGTACAGCAGGAAATAAAGCTGCATATGATACTATTTGTCAATCATTCGCTCCATTCGTGAAAGAACACATTGAGGTTTACGGTGCTGACAATCACATGCGTTTAACAGGTAAGCACGAAACAGCTTCTATTCACGATTTTTCTTATGGAATCTCTGATCGTGGTGCTTCTATTCGTATCCCAATCGCAGCAGTGGAAAAAGGATGGAAAGGTTGGTTAGAAGACCGTCGTCCTAATTCAGCGGCAGATCCATATAAAGTGGCAGCTCGTATTATCAAAACGGTGAAAACAGCCAAATAGGAATACATTTATTAAGCATTTATATACTTTTATAGACAAGATGGCGGGTTTTCCCGCCATTTTTGTTTTACCTTTGTAGCCTGAATTCAGGTATGAAAAAAGTCGCTTTTTACACTCTAGGTTGCAAGTTAAACTTTGCAGAATCCAGCTCTATTGCTCGTTCACTTGAGCCGATGGGTTTTGTACGTGCAGAGTTTCAGGATCAGCCAGATTTGTTTGTTGTCAATACCTGTAGTGTAACGGAGCAAGCGGACAAGAAATGTAAAAAAGTCGTTCGTGAGGCTAAGAAAGTGAATTCGAATTCCATCGTTGTCATTATTGGATGTTATGCCCAGTTAAAGCCGGAAGAGATTTCAGCTATTCCAGGAGTTGATTTAGTTTTGGGAGCGAATGAGAAGTTTCAATTACCCACCCTGCTTCCACCCTATTTAGATCGCGAATCGGCTGATTTACCTAAGTTAATTGCCTCTGAGATTCGATATGATCTCGATTATCATGCCTCCTATTCAGTGAATGACCGAACACGTACCTTTTTAAAGGTGCAGGATGGCTGCGATTACCCTTGTTCTTATTGTACGATACCATTGGCTCGCGGTCAGTCTCGGTCGGATACCGTAGAAAAAGTATTGGGTTTAATTGAAGAGATTTTTGCCAAAGGTGTCAAAGAAATTGTCTTGACAGGTGTGAATATCGGGGATTTTGGCATTCAAAATGGCAAACGAGTGGAGACCTTCTTTCAACTCGTTCAAGCCATTGAAGAAAAATCTCCCATTCAGCGTTTTCGCATTTCATCTATAGAACCTAACTTATTGACTTCGGAGATGATTGCCTATTTAGGGAGATCTACGAAGTTTGTTCCCCATTTTCACATTCCTTTACAATCTGGATCAAACAACGTTTTGCGATTAATGAAGCGTCGCTACCAACGCGAACTTTATGTAGATCGCGTAAATGCTATTAAAGATGTGATGCCCAATGCGTGTATTGGTGTGGATGTGATAGTAGGTCATCCGGGAGAGACTCCTGAGTTATTTTTAGAGACTTACGAATTTTTAAACGCGTTAGACATCTCCTATTTACATGTTTTCCCTTATTCGGAGCGCCCTAATACCTATGCGGTAGCTATTAATCCTAAAGTAGATGGAATGCAAAAAGCGGAGCGTTCGAAAATGTTACATATTTTATCAGATAAAAAGCGTCATGCTTTCTACAAATCTCAAGCTGGTTTAAAAGGTCAGGTGTTATTTGAGGAATCAGCTACGCCTGGCACAATGGAAGGCTTTTCTGAAAACTACGTTCGTGTAGTGGTTCCTTTTGATCCCTTGCAAATTAATACCATTCAGCAAGTTCGCTATAAAACTCTGAATGAGGCGGGTGAGATGTTGGGGGTGGTAATAGAGTAGAGAGTATAGATAATAGATTAGAGAGTATAGATTAAAGAGTAAAGAGTGTAATTTGAGGGTGTAAGCCCTTTTTATCTCTTATCTATAATCTATACTCTCTAATCTCTTATCTCCTCTCTCCTCTCTATACTCTCTTATCTTTTTTTGTTTAGCGCCGCAGGCGCTAAACAAAAAAGTCGAAAGCTAGTAGCCTTCGACTTTTTGATTGAAACAAAACCACAAGAACCATTACTTGCGGCTCAGTTGTTGTTGAATTACTCTGCTAACGACTCATCGTGTTGCGAGATATCCAAACCTAATCTTTCTTCTTCCTCGTTTACACGTAACGGAATAATTATGTCCGTGATAACTAATAGGATATAAGATGTGCCAAAAGCAAAGGCAGAAACGATTGCTAAGGCTAATAAGTGCTTAAGGAATAAGGAGGTTTCTCCGTAGAATAGACCTTGCTCGGCAACGGCAGCGTTAACCGCAGTTGTTGCGAAGATACCAGTCATTAACATACCCACCATTCCACCAATCCCGTGGCATGGGAATACGTCTAATGTATCATCTAAGTTAGAAGAAGCTCTCCAGTGTGCAGCAATGTTAGAAACAATAGCAGCCACTACGCCAATGAAAATCGCAACAGGAACGGTTACGAAGCCAGATGCTGGTGTAATAGCTACTAAACCTACTACTGCTCCGATACAAAAACCTAAGGCAGAAACTTTCTTGCCACGCGTTACATCAAATAAGATCCAAGATAATCCCGCTGCCGCTGCTGCAACGTGAGTTGTTGCGAAAGCAGTTACCGCTAAACCGTTTGCTCCTACGGCAGAACCTGCATTGAAACCAAACCAGCCGAACCACAATAAACCGGTTCCTAATAAAACATAAGGAATGTTTGCAGGAGGCGTGATGTTCGATTCTATATGAGACTTACGTCGACGTAAGTACAAAGCACCTGCTAATGCAGCCCAACCCGCAGACATGTGAACAACAGTTCCACCTGCAAAATCCAAAACGCCTAAGTTAAATAAGAAACCATCTGGGTGCCATGTCCAGTGTGCTAAAGGAGCATAAACCACTACACAGAAAAGTACCATAAATAGTACAAAAGCGCGGAAATTAATACGCTCAGCTAAGGCACCAGAGATTAACGCTGGAGTGATAACCGCAAACTTCATTTGGAAAAATGCGAATAAAGCGAAAGGAATAGTGAATTTTAACTGATCAGCTGATCCTAAAGATAATTTGTGATCAAATACACCATTGAACATGAAGAATGTTCTAGGATCGCCAATCCATCCACCTAAAGAGTCACCAAATGCTAAAGAAAATCCGAAAACGATCCAAATCACCGAGATAACTCCCATCGCGATAAACGATTGTAACATCGTTGAGATCACGTTCTTGTGGTTTACCATTCCACCGTAGAAATAAGCTAATCCAGGTGTCATTAATAATACTAAGCCTGAGGCTACAATCATCCAGGCTGTATCACCTGTGTCAAGTCCCTCTGTAGGCATGGTGCCGGGAACCGAAGTTGTAAACAGTGCTAAGACTGCTACCGCTAATAAAACTAATAACGGGATCCAAGTTGGTTTTTGTGTCGTCATGTTTTTGAATGTTTAAGGTGGATATAATTAAAACTTATAGATGAAGTGCATTCCTAAAGTAGTCTGTGACTTTTGATCTTTATCATCTCCATCTACGAATTGAGCTGTTTTGTATGAGTCAGTACGTAATTCTGGTTTGATCAATAAATGTCCTTCTGCAGCTGTGAATGTAGCAGTTAAAGTTAATGAGCTAACATCTGTACCCGATCCATCTGCTGCACGTAAGGCACGAGCGCCTGATGTATTGTCAAATACTTCGTAACGGCCGCCTAAGCTAAATTTATCAGTGAAAGCATAGTTAGAATAAAGGGCTACTCCACCCCATGTTTTGCTATTTCCTACGTTTCCGCCACCTTGGAAATCACCCGTTTGTGATCCGTAAGCTGCGTTTACTCCTAAAAGATACTTAGGTGTTATTTGGTAAGATGTTGTTAAGTCTAACAAGTTGTAGCTACCTGTGTCATCTTTTCCTGATGAAAGTGGTGCGGATTCGTTAGAGCTTATTCCATTCACGTACAAGTTCCAACCTGCTGCTGGAGAAGTGAAGATTTGGTAGATGAAACCTTTAGAAGCGTTGTTATCATTTAAATTATCCACATTGTTGACCAATCCAACCATGGCAGAAAATTTGTCAGAGAATGCGTAATTCGCTTTAGCGCCAATGTGGTAGAACGGTCCATTATTGAAGAGGTTAGAAAGTGAATAGTTGTAGTTAATGGGAGCGTCGATTACTTCGTATCCGATATGTGTGCCAAATTGACCCACAGTCAAGGTTAATTTATCACTCGCTTTCCAGTTAAAGTACGCTTGTTTGATGGCCAAAGCAGTAGAAGCTTTTCCTGCCCCCAACGGTCCGATTACGTTGCCATATTGTCCTAGGTCAGCGTTAGGTCCAAAAGTTAAATCAACAACTACGTCTGCCGATTTTGTTGCATATCCAAATTTCGTTTGGACAAGTCCTAATGAAAATTGATTTGATTTCTGGTCGAAAGCTCTTTCGTATCCAGAGGCACCTAAGTTACTTCTGCTAGACGGGCTATTGAAATTCAACATATAGTATGAATCAATGTAACCTGAGAATGAAAACTTAGGAGCGTCCGCTTCTTTTTCTTGGGAAAATCCACAAAATGCTGTTGCGGCGAATAAGGCTGTTAGGATCGTTTTTTTCATAAGGGCAATTGTTTAAGAGTAAATAATGCTTGATTACGAATCAAAGATGAAGCCTTAAATTGTACTTTCCAAATATTTATGACAAAATTTTAACCTATTTTTTATCATTTTGCAAAAATATATCAAAATTGAGTTAAATATTAAACGTGTTTTTGGTCTTTTTGCAAAAATGAATAAAAATGAAGATTAATATTAAACTTCATTTTTGCAATCTTGAAAAAGTATAAATATTAGTCACTAGTCACTAGTCACTAGGCGCTAGTCACTAGTCGCTAGGCACTAGTCGCAAGGCGCTAGTCTATTTTAAAGAATAAAGCACAAAGAATAAAGGTGGAATCGCCTGCGGCGATGGCTTCATGAAATGTTTGGACATAAAAAATGGGGCCGAAGCCCCATCAATTATCAATATCTATACTCTCTACTCTATTATCTATACTCTAAATTTTAAGCAAAGCTTAAAATTTATTCCGCATGCAACCACGACTTCTTAGCTAATAAAGTCTCTTTATCCTCTTCATGATCTGGATCTGGTACACAGCAATCTACTGGGCAAACCGCAGCACATTGTGGTTCCTCATGGAAACCGGTACATTCTGTACATTTATCAGGAACGATATAATAAAACTCTTCAGAAACGGGTTCTACAGGAGCTTTAGCGTCCATGGTAGATCCATCTTCTAATTCAATTTCCGTTAAAGCAGTACCTCCGGCCCAAGTCCATTCGACACCACCTTCATAAATTGCTGTGTTAGGGCATTCTGGTTCACAAGCCCCGCAGTTAATACATTCGTCTGTTATGATAATTGCCATACCAATGTTTTTGTTTGAAGTTGCAATTTACGAACATAAATTTGAATAGTATATAATTTATATGGACTAACCGAAAATTTTTCGACCTTTGCAGGGTAAAATATCTATAATTATGCCAAAGGCTTCCTTTTTAAAGCTTATTTCTTTCTTAAAACGTTTTTTTACGGATGAAACTAATCGGGATAAAATAGAACTATTTATAGATAGATCTGTAAATGAGAATCCTTGGTTTTCGGAAACCTTGATTCGTCATGCGATGCAGGCGATTGAAGAGCAGTTTTTTTCGGTAGAAGCTTGGGAGGAATTTTATGTTAAGCACCCGCTTCTGTCAACTGATAAAAAGAATGTAGGCATTGTATTAGCTGGCAATTTACCCGCAGTAGGACTACACGACGTTTTAATGGTATTAGCTTCGGGGCATCAGGCTTCGCTGAAGTTAAGTTCACAAGATATGGCATTGATGCAGCTGTATGTGTTGGCGATGAAATCGTACGAGGCAGAAGTTCCAGTTACGATCATTGATCGTTTGCAGGGAATGGATGCGGTAATTGCTACAGGAAGTGATTTTTCAGGCGGATATTTTACACACTATTTCTCTTCGATTCCGCACATTATTCGCAAGAACCGCAGTTCTTTAGCTGTTTTAAAAGGATCAGAGACTCTGGATGATTTCAAAGGTTTGTCGCAGGACATCTTTACTTATTATGGTTTAGGCTGTAGGAACGTTTCAACAATTGCAGTTCCGGCTTCTTATGATTTAATGCCTTTATTTGATGAATTGACAAAGGAAACGTGGGTTTTAGATCATTCGAAGTATTCTAATAACATTCAATACCACCGCACCTTGTTCTTATTGAATCAGATACGGCATTTTGATTTGGGTAATCTGTTGGTGACGGAAAATGATGATCTTGTTTCTCCAGTGGGCGTTTTATATGTGCATCGCTACTCAGACGAAGTATCTTTGCTGGATTGGATACAGGAGTACGAGGAGAAAATTCAGTGTAAGGTAGGTTTGGAGATTGGTTTTGGCCAAAGTCAACACCCAGCCCTCGATGATTTCGCAGATGGAATCGATACTTATGACTTTTTGATTAACCTTTCATAGGTTTTGAATAGCCCCCACGCCCCTACTGCTCCTACCAAGGCTCCCACGAGTACATCTAAAGGATAATGGGCTCCTAAATAGATTCTGCTATAAGAAATGATGGATGCCCAAAGAATCAGGGCGATACCAGCTGACTTATTTTTAGTCAACAAATAAAAACCTACCGCAATCGCAAAGGAATTCGCTGCGTGTGAAGAGCAAAAGCCAAATTGCCCGCCACATCCTGCAGGTAAATGAATCCACGATTGAAATTCGTCGACATGGCAGGGTCTAAGTCGTTTGAAAAGTGGTTTTAAAAGGCTAGAGCTGAATTGATCGGCGAAAACAACAGAAGAAACTAGAAATAACAGGGCTTTCCAGCAGGCTGATTTATATTGCTTGTATAAAAAGTAAATGAGCAGTCCATACAATGGAAGCCACGTTAATTTACCTGAAATGATTTCCATGGGTCCATCTAACCAAGGCTGATGTGCCTCGTTAATCAACCGAAATAAATGGGCATCCCAGGACGGAAACATAGCTTAGAATTTAAATTCAGCGCGAATGCGAGCGATAGTGGCTTCAGCGATGGGTTGTACTTTCTTCTCACCAATGGCTAATTTCTCTTCAATAATCTCCGGATGCGCGATGAAGTAGTCGAATTTCTCTCTCGCCTCTTTGAAAAAGCCTAGCATTAATTCGTACAAGGCTTGTTTCGCATGACCGTATCCATAACCTCCAGCTTCGTAATTAGCGCGCATTTCTGCTACTTGTGCTGGGGAAGCCATCAATTGATAAAGTTTGAAAGTAATATCGTTATCAGGATTTTTAGGCTCTTCTAATGGAGTCGTGTCTGTGACAATTTTTTTGATCTGCTTCAATAAATCCTTTTCAGGTAAGAAGATATCAATGTAATTGTTCAATGATTTACTCATCTTAGCTCCATCTAAACCTGGGATTGTCATCACATCTTCGTTGATACGCGCTTCGGGTAGGACAAAAATGTCTTTGTTATAGCGCTTATTAACGGAATTCGCAATGTCGCGGGTCATTTCGATGTGCTGTCTTTGGTCCTTACCTACCGGAATAATATGTGCATCATATAAGACGATATCTGCCGCTTGTAAAACGGGATAGGTAAATAATCCGGCGTTTACATCGGATAATTTATCTGATTTATCCTTGAAGCTGTGCGCATTCGCCAGCATGGGAAAGGGTGTGAAGCAATTCAAATACCACATTAATTCGGTGTGGTATGAGGCTAATTTAGACTGTCGATAGAAGTAATTTTTCTCTGTATCAAATCCAAAAGCTAGCCATGCTGCTGCGATCGATAAGGTATTGCTTCGAATACTTTCGCCATCTTTTAAAGAAGTCAGCGTGTGTAAATCCGCAATAAATAAAAAGGATTCATTACCGGGCTGCTTCGAAAGTTCAACCGCTGGCATAATTGCACCTAAAATATTACCCAAATGGGGCTTTCCTGAGGCTTGAATGCCCGTTAAGATCCGCATAGCTTGTCTAAATAATTTATGCAAAAATCTATAAAATAGACCATAACTCCAAGCGATTTGTGCTTGGGCATTCGAGCTAAATTTGCTAAATTCGTTTTTGCAATTTCATCCCTTATTTCATGTCCCTTTCTCCTAGCCTTTTGGCCTTTTTGCGTGACCTCCGTGTGAACAACACGCGGGAATGGTTTGCAGAAAACAAGTCCACATATGAGCAGGTGAAAAAAGATTTTGACGCTTGGACGACTGAATTGATTTCTGAGTTTGCGGATTTTGAGAATATGGATGGCGTTTTACTAAAGCATTGCTCCTACCGAATTTACCGGGATGTTCGCTTTTCTAAAAACAAAGAGCCGTATAAGACGTGGTTTTCAGCGAGTTTTTCGGAAGGCGGTCGTAAATCTGGTTTGATGGACTATTATGTCCACATTGAGCCGAATGGCGCTTCATTTCTTGGCGGCGGTATGTATTCGCCCACACCAGAGCAATTAGCGGCTTTTCGACAAGAAGTAGATTATAATGCGGATGGATTACGTAAAATTATTCGAGATCCAAAGTTTGTAGCCGATTTTGGAGAGGAAGTAGGTGAAAGTTTGGTGCGAATTCCAAAGGGATTTGATGCGGAGCATCCTGAGGCGGAATTGCTAAAGAAGAAACAACTGTTTTTTTGGAAAAAATACACGGATAAAGAGCTTTGTTCTCCGGATTTCACGAAACAACTGATTGCGGATGCTAAAGTGCTGAAGCCCTTTTTGGACTTCATGAATGCTGTATTTTTTGAAAAAGAACCTTTTATAAAAGAATAAAACCCTATGCAATTTTCGCATTTGCACAACCATTCCCAGTTTTCCCTATTAGATGGTGCGTCTAAGATTTCGTCTATGTTTAAAAAGGCGAAGGAAGATAATATGCCCGCGGTAGCGATTACGGATCATGGGAATATGTTTGGGGTATTCCAATTTGTGGCGGAAGCGGGAAAGCAAGGGGTAAAACCAATTGTGGGTTGTGAGTTTTATCTAGTAAATGACCGTCACAAGCAAGTTTTTACGAAAGAATTAAAGGATAAACGTTACCACCAACTTTTTCTAGCCAAGAATCCGGAAGGTTACCAGAATTTGGTCAAATTAAGTTCTTTAGGCTTCATGGAAGGGATGTATTCCAAATACCCTCGAATTGATAAAGAACTCGTTTTAAAATACCACAAAGGTTTAATCGCTACTACCTGCTGCCTTGGTGCTTCTGTGCCTCAGGCTATTTTGCGTGATGGCGAAGAAGCAGCGGAGAAGGAGTTTAAATGGTGGTTAGATTTGTTTGGCGAAGATTATTATATCGAGGTTCAAAATCACTTTATTCCGGAACAACAGACGGTGAATGAGGTCTTGTTGCGTTTTGCCAAGAAGTATAATGTGAAGGTGATTGCGTCCAATGATAGCCATTATTTGGACCAAAAAGATGCCAACGCTCACGATATTTTACTTTGTATTAATACCGGGGAAAAACAGTCCACTCCTACTTATAAAGACATTGAAGGAGATTTTGATATGAAGGGAAAGCGCTTTGCTTTCTATAATGATCAATTTTATTTCAAGACGACGGAGGAAATGACGAAGCTTTGGTCGCATATTCCTGAGGCCATCGACAATACAAATGAGATTGTGGGTAAAGTAGAAACCTTGAAGCTGGAGAAGGATGTTTTATTGCCTAATTTCGTAATTCCATCCACTTTCCTAAATCAAGATGATTTCCTCGAGCATTTAACAATGGAGGGCGCTAAAAAGCGCTATATTGATATTGACCAAGTCGTCGAAGAACGTCTGCGCTTTGAGTTACATACGATTAAGACGATGGGATTTGCCGGATATTTCTTAATTGTGGCCGATTTTATTAGCGCTGGACGTGATTTAGGCGTTTATGTGGGTCCAGGTCGTGGATCCGCGGCAGGTTCTGTAGTTGCCTATTGTTTGGGAATCACGAACATTGACCCGATTAAATACAATCTCCTTTTTGAGCGTTTCTTGAATCCTGATCGGAAGTCCTTACCCGATATTGATACGGACTTTGATGATGAAGGTCGTCAAAAAGTCATCGACTACGTCGTAGATAAATACGGTAAAAACCAAGTGGCGCATATCGCGACGTATGGCACGATGGCTGCTAAAATGTCCATTAAAGACGTTTCGCGCGTTTTAGATCTCCCCTTGCAGGAATCAAATGCCTTAGCTAAACTGGTTCCAGAGAGACCTAAAATCACCTTAGACCGTATTTTTAATGCGGCCTTAACGGGTGACAAAAGCCTAGCCGATAAAGAAGGCCTTAATTCGGAGGAATTAGAGCAAGTAAAAGAGTTGCGTCGGATTAAAGAAGCAGGCGGTTTACCGGCCACTGTGATTGAAAATGCCCTTGTTTTAGAGGGTTCAGTTCGCGGTACAGGTATTCATGCGGCGGGTATCATCATCGCGCCGTCTGACTTAACAGATATTTTACCTGTTGCCACTTCGAAAGACGTTAGTCTTTTAATTACGCAGTATGATGGTTCGGTGATTGAGAATGCGGGGGTGATTAAGATGGACTTTTTGGGCTTAAAAACCCTCTCCATTTTAAAAGAAGCGGTTCGCTTGATTAAGCAGAATCACAATGAGACGATCATTTTGGATGACCTTCCTTTGGACGACAAAATAACCTACGAGTTATACCAAAGAGCTGAAACGAACGGTACCTTCCAATTCGAATCCCCGGGAATGCAGAAACACTTGCGTGATCTGAAACCCGATCAGTTCTCTGATTTGATTGCGATGAACGCTTTGTTCCGTCCAGGGCCGATGGTTTACATTCCTAATTATATTGCTCGTAAGCACGGAAGAGAGAAGATTGAATACGATTTGCCGGTAATGGAAGAGTATTTAAGTGATACTTATGGTATTACGGTCTACCAAGAGCAAGTAATGCTTCTTTCTCAGAAGATAGCCAATTTTACGAAGGGCGATGCCGATGTGCTTCGAAAGGCCATGGGAAAGAAGGACAAAGCTACCATCGATAAGATGAAAGGTAAGTTCATGGAAGGTGGGACAGCGAATAATCACCCGGCGGATAAATTAGATAAGATATGGACGGATTGGGAAGCTTTTGCTCAATATGCCTTTAACAAATCCCACTCAACTTGCTATGGTTTAGTCGCTTACCAAACTGGTTACCTAAAAGCGAACTACCCTCCCGAGTTTATGTCTGCGGTGCTTTCAAATTCGTTGGGCAACATTGAGAAGATCACTTTCTTTATGGACGAGTGCAAGCGAATGGGCTTAAGCTTATTAGTTCCTGACGTGAATGAATCGTCTCGTTCTTTTGCGGTGAATAAGAAAGGCCAAATCCGTTTCGGCCTAGCGGCTATAAAAGGCGTAGGCGAAGCAGCGGTGGATGCCATTGTGGAAGAGCGCATGAAAAACGGCGAATACAAGGATATTTTTGATTTTGTTTCGCGTATTAACATTCGTCAAGTCAATAAGAAGAGTTTAGAGTCGTTGGCTTTTGCGGGTGCTTTCGACTGCTTCCCTGAAGTGCAGCGTTCGCATTATTTTGCGTTAGATCCACAAGACAATACGAATTTTATTGAGAAAATTGTTCGTTATGCGTCCAAGATGGCAGAATTGAAGGCGCAAGCCACGGCCTCGCTTTTTGGGGAATTAGGTGCAGGAACAGGTAATGACATAGCTCAGCCCCGTATTCCTACTTCAGCGCCTTGGTCGGTCATGGAGCAGTTGAAGAATGAAAAAGAAGTGGTGGGGGTTTATATTTCTGGGCATCCTTTGGACGATTACAAAACCGAAATTTCTAATTTCTGCAATTCAAATACGGGCCAGTTGGAATCTAGAACAAACGTAGCTCAAACTTTTGCCGGTATCGTGACGAAAATGAACGTACGAACTTCTGCAAACGGTAATCAGTTTATGATTTTTACGATTGAGGATTATGCAGGTAATTATGAGTTTGCCTTGTTCTCAAAGGATTACATCCAGTTTGAACGTTTTATTGCGCTAGATCGATTACTTTTCATTCATGGATCGTATCAATTAAAGAATCGCCATATGGACCAAATGGTCTTCAAGATTCAATCCATTGAATTATTGTCAGAAATTTTATCAGATCGAACAAAAGAGATCAAATTGCGTTTAGATTTGAGTAGACTAAATGCACCTCAATTAGATTTGCTAGAGGAAACCTTAGAGCGAAATAAGGGTGATAAGAAGTTAACCATAGAGGTGTTTGATGAGCAAGAGAAAATCGGTATGGATTTTTTATCACGTAAAATGCAGGTTTCTATTACCAAAAACCTGATTTCTGAGTTGCGAGAGCTTGAAAATGTGGCGTTTAAATTAATTTCTTAAATTTATTTATCGGGGAACTAATTGTTCTGCCGGTTTTGTTTTAATTTTGAATTTTATAAAATATATCAAACAATGGGAAAATACGTAGAGGCAACAGATGCTAATTTTCAAGAGTTAATCAGCACTGACACACCAGTTTTAGTAGATTTTTGGGCAGAGTGGTGTGGCCCATGTAAAATGATCGGACCTATCGTGGAAGAGCTAGCTGGGGATGTAGAAGGACAAGCGATTGTAGCAAAAATGAATGTAGATCAAAATTCAGCGGTTCCTGCTTCTTTAGGCATTCGCTCTATACCTACTTTAATGGTATTCAAAAAGGGTGAAATGGTTGAGCGTTTAGTGGGTGGAAATATTCCTAAGTCCGTTTTAGCTGAAACTTTATTGAAGCACGCTTAATTTTTAAGCGAATAGACTTTATCCATAGCCTGTAACAAAATGTTGCAGGCTATTTTTATTTCCTCCTCCGTAATAGTCAAAGGTGGCGCAATCCGTAATGAATTATCACAGAATAAGAACCAATCGGTAATTAACCCATTTTGAATACATTCGTCAATCACTGATTTCACGGTCTTAAAGTCTTGCATTTCTACAGCCAGCATAAATCCTATGCCACGCACTTCGTGAATGATGGGATGTTTTAATAGCGTATGAAACAAGGTACTTTTTGCAGGAATTTGATCTAGTAATTTTTCTTCTAGGATGAAGTTTAATGTGGCTAGTGAGGCTGCGCAAGAAACGGGATGTCCACCAAAGGTGGTAATATGGCCTAATACGGGCTCAAAACTCAAGGTTTTCATCACTAGCTCATTTGCAAGAAAAGCCCCGATAGGCATTCCTCCGCCCATTCCTTTTGCGGTTAATAAGATATCAGGAACGATATTCATTGCTTGAAAAGCCCAGAAAGTGCCTGTTCTCCCAAAACCCGATTGTATCTCATCCACCATTAACAAGGTTCCTGTTTCGTCGCAACGCTTGCGTAATGCTTTAAAATAAGCGGCTGGTGCGGTTTTGACGCCGGCCTCCCCTGCTACAATTTCAATCACTACCGCCGCTGTTTTATCGGTTATTTTAGACAGATTAGCTATGCAGCCGTGGTGAATGTGGCGAATATCAGGCAACAAGGGACGAAAAGCATTTTTGAAATTCTCATCACCTGCAATCGATAATGCCCCTTGACTAGCGCCGTGGTAAGCATTGAAACAAGAGATGAACTCGGTTCTACCGGTGTAGCGTTTCGCTAATTTCATAGCTCCTTCTACTGCCTCAGTTCCAGAATTCGTGAAATAGACTTGATTTAAGTACTCAGAACCGGTGGATTTAACTAACGCTTCTGCGAGCTGCACTTGGGGACTTTGGATATATTCTCCATACACCATAAGGTGCATGTAGGCATCCACTTGGTCTTTAATCGCTTTAACTACGGCAGGATTTCGATGACCAACATTCGATACGGCAATTCCTGAGATTAAATCCATATAGGATTTACCCTGTGCATCATACATATATACACCTTCCGCTTTGGTTATTTCTAATGCCAAAGGTGCGTCCGATGTGGGCGCCATAAATTTCTGGAAGAGCTGACGATGCGTGTAACCCATAGACCTCAAAATTACGTTAATTCTTGTTAAGTGATCGCCGTTCGTCAAAATATTCAGTTGATTTAATGTCTTTCATGTACTTTTGTTTTATGAAACCACTTTTACTCCTTTTATGTACGTGCATCGGCCTTCAAGCCCAAACACTCAGTGGCACCATTCGTTCCAATAAAGGCGATTTGATGCCATTTTCGTCATTATGGGTGACTGATTTAAATAAGGGAACCTTAGCTAATGAGGAGGGAAAATATGCAATTAATTTGCCTAAAGGAGAGCACGAAGTGGTTTTTAGGTTTTTGGGACACACTCCGAAATCTCATAAAGTCACGATTTCCGGTGATTTATCCCTCGATGTGGTGCTTACAGAAGAAGCCATTACTCTTAAAGATGTCAATGTGGGAGGATTGAAAGAGGATCCAGCTATCGGAATGATGCGTCGGATGATTTCGATGGCTCCATTCCATTTGAAAGAAATTGACCGTTATTCTGCCAAAGGATATGTAAAAGGTGCGGGTAAAATTACTTCCATCTCTAAAGTAATGAATGCCCTTGTCGGCAAAAAGATGGAAAAGGAAGCGGGTATCAAGGTAGGCTCTACGTATGTATTAGAAGGAATTAATCTGATAACTTACACACGTCCTAATAAGCTTGATGAAAAAGTATTGTCTAATCGAAATAACCTTCCTGCTGTTTTAAAGAATTCAGGTGCGCCTAATTTGCGTATTACGCAAACGAATTTTTATTTGCCCAAAGTTTGGGGTTCCTTGATTTCCCCTATTTCCCCCTCCGCATTTTCGTTCTATAATTTCGCTTATTTAGGCAGTTTTCAGTTGAATGGCCAAACGGTTTCTAAGATTCAAGTGAAGCCTAAATCTACCTCAGATGACTTATTTGAAGGTACGCTCTCTATCGTGGAAGATACCTGGAGTATATATTCCTTCAGTTTAGCTTTTCGTAATTCTCAAGGTTATTACACGTTTCAGCAGCAAAATGCACTATTTCAAGGTGTTTGGATGCCCGTTAATTATGATGTGAATGTGAATTTTGATGCCATGGGCTTTGGAGCAACTTTCCGTTATATCACTCAGGTGAAGGAATATTCCATCAAAGTGAACCCTGCTTTTGTTGTAAAGCCTACCATTATTGAAGAACGTCTTCATAAGGATTGGGCGAAAGAAATTAATAAAGAGAAAATCTCCACGCCTAAATTGGCTTTGGGTAAAGAATTGACCCGAAAAAAGCTCAAGAAGGTGTTGAAAGAGATCGACAAAGAAGAGAAAAAAGAGGAGTTTAGTTCGGATTATACGATTACGGTGGATTCCTCTGCAGCGATTAAAAAAGAGGAATATTGGGAGGCTGAACGACAGGTCCCTTTGACAGAGGCTGAGGTTAAAGGTTATAAAGAGGCTGATAGTCTATCAATTCAAGATGAAAAGAAACGATTAAAAGATTCAGTGAATGCTTTGCCAAGATTTCGCTATGGCGATATCTGGTCTGGTCGTGTTTATACCTATGGTCAAAAGGGTTTAGGCGCCAGACTAACGCTAAGCGGTTTTCAATCTGGATATAATGCGGTGGATGGTTATTCTTTAGGTCGAGGTGCAGACTACCGCTATACCTATAAATTGTCAGATTATTGGGGAACGGGATTTAATGTTCGTTATGCTTTCTCAAGAAATGCGTGGAATGGTTCTGCTTATGTGGAACGTAACTGGGATGAGAATCGTCAGCGAATGAATCTTTCAGGAGGTTCAGCTATTCAGCAGATTAATTCAACGGAACCTGTTCCAGAAATCGTAAACCTGTATTATGCTTTGTTCTTATCTCAAAATTATTTGAAGCTTTACCAGAAAGATTTCATTAAGGCCTCTTATTCAGTACAAATGAATGCCAAATGGAATGTGAACTCAACTCTTGAATTTCGATCGCGTACTAGCTTAGTGAACCAGGAGGAAAATGGATTTTTTTTCAAGGAGCGTCGTTTTGAGTCTAATGGACTACCCTTTGCCACTAGTAAGCAACTATATGGCTCTATTATAGTTCGATATCAACCATTCGCTACTTGGAGAAGATATAATGGATCACGAAGATTATCCAATGAGGTGGGTCCTACTATTTCGGGTGCTTATGAACAGGCGTTTGGGGATGATTCCTATAATAAAGTCTCTCTGCAGGTTTCTCAATCTATCTCATTAGCTAATTGGGGTGAAATTAATTACCGTATCACGGCTGCCCATTTTGTTAATAAGCCTTCTTTGATTTTAGATTACCAGCATTTTAAGGGGAATGAGGTAAATGTCTCCTCTGGAGAATCAAGTTTTTTGGCACTACCCTATTACGCACTTTCGAACCCAGGAGATCATTTTAAGGCATTTATTAACTGGGAACCGAGAAAATTCATTTTGACCCAAAATGCTTTCTTATCCCTTTATGGCTTAAAGGAAAAAGTGGGCTACTCCTATCTTCAGACGGCGGTTAATTCTCAAGTTATTCATTACCAAGAGATTAGTTATGGCTTAATGGGTATAGGTAAAATTTTAGGTATTGATTTAGTCTATCCGATGGGGAATGTAGTCCCTGAAAAGTGGAAAGTTCTAGTCCGATTGCCATTCTAATTGTTTATTTGCACCATTTTGCCTAAATTGTGCTAAATTTTTTTGATATAATCTAAATTAACCTTTATGAATCAAATTGTTTACTTAGTTCCTGCTTTTGGTATAGTGGGATTGCTGTATACAGCATGGAAGTTTAACTGGGTATCTAAACAAGATGCTGGTAATGAAAAAATGCAGGAATTGGCTGGCTATATTGCCGATGGTGCTATTGCCTTCTTAAAAGCGGAATGGAAAATTTTAACTTATTTCGCGATTCCAACTGCTATCCTATTAGCTTGGTTAGGATCTCAAGAGGGAACTCCGGAAAATCCGATTCACTCCTCCCCTTTAATTGCTGTTGCTTTTTTAATCGGTGCAGTTTTTTCTGCAACCGCAGGTTATATTGGTATGATCGTAGCTACTAAAGCGAATGTTCGTACAGCAGAGGCTGCTAGAACTTCTTTAGCAAAAGCTTTGAATGTTTCTTTTACTGGAGGATCCGTAATGGGAATGGGAGTTGCTGGTTTAGCTATTTTGGGTCTTGGTGGCTTGTTTATTGCTTTCTATCAATATTTTGCGGCAGGTAAAGCTTTGACGTCTATGGAGATGAGAACGGCAATCGAGGTATTAGCTGGTTTCTCATTAGGAGCTGAGTCTATTGCATTATTTGCTCGTGTAGGTGGTGGTATTTATACTAAAGCAGCCGACGTAGGTGCTGACCTAGTAGGGAAAGTAGAAGCTGGTATCCCAGAAGATGATGTTCGCAATCCGGCAACTATTGCAGATAACGTAGGTGATAACGTAGGTGATGTGGCTGGTATGGGTGCTGACTTATTCGGTTCCTATGTAGCTACCATTTTAGCTACAATGGTATTAGGACAAGAAATCTCTGTAATGGATAATTACGGTGGCTTCTCTCCTGTTCTATTACCCATGTTAATTGCTGGTGTAGGTTTATTAGCTTCGTTAGTTTCTACGTTCTTTGTCCGTATTTCTAGCGAAACGGCGTCTGTTCAAAATGCATTAAACGTAGGTAACTATACTTCGATTGCCATTACGTTCGTAACATCTTACTTCTTAGTAAAGAATATCTTACCGGAATACTTAACGCTACGTGGTACTACATTTACCTCAATGGACGTGTTTTATGCGATTATCGTAGGTTTAGTTGTAGGAACTTTAATGTCTATCATTACGGAATATTATACGGCAATGGGCAAGCGTCCAGTGGATTCAATCGTTCAAAAATCGGGTACAGGTCATGCGACTAACATTATTGGTGGTTTAGCAGTAGGTATGGAATCAACGGTTTTGCCTATTTTAGTTTTGGCAGCTGGTATTATTGGTTCTTATCACTTTGCAGGAATTTACGGTGTGTCTATCGCGGCCGCTGGTATGATGGCTACGACAGCAATGCAATTAGCGATCGATGCTTTCGGTCCTATCGCGGATAACGCGGGTGGTATAGCTGAAATGGCACAATTACCCTCTGAAGTTCGTGATCGTACGGATAACTTAGATGCAGTAGGAAATACGACAGCTGCAACGGGTAAAGGTTTTGCTATTGCTTCTGCTGCCTTGACTTCTTTAGCTTTATTTGCGGCCTTCGTAGGTATTGCTGGCATTAGCCACATTGATATCTATAAAGCTGATGTATTAGCCGGTTTATTCGTGGGTGGTATGATTCCATTCATCTTCTCTGCTCTATGTATCTCCGCAGTAGGCAAAGCGGCGATGGAAATGGTGAACGAAGTTCGTCGTCAGTTCCGTGAGATTCCAGGTATCATGGAATACAAGGCGAAGCCAGAATACGAGAAGTGTGTGGCTATCTCTACGGAGGCATCTATCCGTCAAATGATTCTTCCAGGTGCTATCGCTTTAACAGTTCCTGTTATTGTTGGTTTCACTATGGGACCAGAAGTTTTAGGTGGTGTTTTAGCAGGTGTAACGGTTTCAGGTGTATTGATGGGTATTTTCCAATCAAATGCAGGAGGAGCTTGGGATAACGCTAAGAAATCATTCGAGAAAGGTGTATTGATCGATGGTCAAACGTATAAGAAAGGTTCTGAGCCTCACAAAGCTGCCGTAACAGGTGACACAGTAGGAGATCCATTCAAAGATACATCTGGACCATCTATGAACATCTTGATCAAATTAATGTCAATCGTTTCTCTTGTGATAGCTCCTTACATTCACGTAGGTGATAACGATCACGCTTCTGTAAAGAAGATGGAGAAAGCACCAATCGTAAAATCGATGGTGGCTAAGAAATAGTCCCCTATTTATTTAGGCATAAAAAAGCCCCGCATTTGCGGGGCTTTTCTTTTATCTATCAATCTGTGAAAATCCGTAAAAGAAATTAAGCAGTTAACTTGCCTCTTAATGCTCTTGGGATATCGATTGTTGCTACTGGGTTAGACATTGGATTTAAGATCTCACATCCTTCCACTTGTAGTTTGTTTACTTTAACTGTTTGACCTAAGTCTAAACCAGAAATATCAACTGTTACGAAATCAGGAATGCTTTCTGCTTGGCCACGTAAAGTTACTTTACGTAATTTTTGCACCATTTTACCCCCTTTAATAACACCTGGAGAATTTCCAATTACTTTAATAGGTACAGCAATCTTGATTGGCTTACCTTTTTGGATTTCTAAGAAGTCTACGTGGTAGATCATCTCGTTCACTGGGTGGAATTGTGCATCTTGTAAGATAGCACGGTATTTCGTACCCTCAATGTTTAATTCAACTTCATACACATCCGCAGAATATAATAATTCACGGAAAAGGATCATTGGAACAGCAAAGTGAACTTGCTCAGAACCACCGTATAATACACAGGGTGCCATCGCTTCGTTACGTAAATCATTTGCGCTCTTCGTACCGAGATTCGCTCTTTTAAACCCTACAATCTCTAATTTTTTCATTTTGTTTTTGTTAATGCTTCTAGTCTTTCGCACAAAGGCTATCCCCTAGAAACGGTTGAAATTAATATTTAATAAATAATGAACTGATAGATTCGTGATCACGGATACGTCCGATAGCCTTTGCAAAAAGCTCAGCAACCGAAAGAATCTTAATTTTGTCACACGCTTGTTTAGAAGGAATGGTATCCGTCACTAATAATTCTGTTAAAACAGAAGTAGAAATGTTTTCGTATGCTTTTCCTGATAAAACTGGGTGGGTGACAACCGCCCTTACTGAATTTGCTCCCTTATCCATGATTAATTGAGCCGCTTTGCACAAAGTTCCTCCGGTATCAATTAAGTCATCGACTAGGATCACATCAGCACCCTTTACGTCTCCAATTAATTGCATGGAGGCAATTTCATTAGCACGTTTACGGTGCTTATCGCAAATAACCATCTCCGCATTGAAGAATTTGGCCATATTACGGGTACGAACAACGCCTCCCACATCGGGTGATGCGAAAAGGATGTTCTCTAAATTTAATGATTTCAAATAAGGAACGAAGATGGCATTTCCCTCCAAGTGATCTACAGGGAAGTCCATGAAACCTTGGATTTGGCCTGCATGTAAGTCAATCGTCATTAAACGATCTGCTCCTGCTGCGGTTAATAAATTGCCAATTAATTTTGCTCCAATACCCACGCGTGGCCGATCTTTGCGATCTTGACGAGAATACCCAAAATAAGGAATAACAGCCGTTACGTAGTGAGCCGATGCACGTCTAGCGGCATCGATCATTAATAATAACTCCATCAAATTATCCGCCGAAGGGAAAGTGGATTGGATGATAAATACATCACATCCACGTACTGATTCGTCGAAACTTGGTGACATTTCACCGTCTGAGAACTTTAAAGTCGTTACAGCGCCCAAATCTTTTCCATAATACTTAGCTATATCCTTCGCTAAATAATTAGATGCAGAACCAGAAAATATTTTAACTGCGTTAATAGCTGCCATGGGTTTGTAAGGGCTTATTATTTTTTAACAAGGGGCAAAATTAAGCAATTTTACCCCTATTTCAAATTATTTTACTGATGCACGGATAATGTTTAAGGCACCACCTGCTTTGAACCATTCGATTTGTTGTTCATTATACGTATGATTCACAGCAAAACTTTCTGTGCTACCATTCGAATGAACTAACTCAATAGTCAAGGATTTCTCCGGAGCAAAGCTTCCTAAACCAACAATGTTGATTGAATCATCTTCTTGAATTTTGTCATAATCAGATTCATTTGTAAAAGTCAAGGCTAACATACCTTGCTTTTTCAAATTCGTTTCGTGAATACGAGCGAATGATTTCACTAATACGGCACGAACACCTAAGTGACGTGGCTCCATTGCTGCGTGCTCACGAGAAGAACCTTCGCCATAGTTTGTATCTCCTACTACAATGGTTCCTACTCCAGCTGCTTTGTAAGCGCGCTGAGTTGCTGGAACTGGACCATATTCACCTGTTAGTGCGTTCTTCACGTTGTCAGTCTTCTCATTGAAGAAGTTCACCGCTCCGATCAACATGTTATTAGAGATGTTATCTAAGTGACCACGGTATTTCAACCAAGGACCTGCCATTGAGATGTGATCTGTGGTACATTTACCTTTGGCCTTAATCAATAATTTCAAACCTTTCAAATCAGATCCTTCCCAAGCTGCGAATGGATCTAATAATTGTAAACGATCCGAAGTAGGTGAAACTTTTACTTGAACGCCTGAACCATCCGCTGCAGGAGCTTGATAGCCTGCATCTTCAGCAGCGAAACCTAACTTAGGTAATTCGTCTCCCGTAGGTGCGTCTAATTTTACTTGTTCTCCTTTTTCGTTCGTTAAGGTATCCGTTAATGGGTTGAACGTTAGATCACCAGCAATCGCTAAGGCAGTTACCATTTCTGGAGATGCTACGAAAGCAAACGTATTAGGGTTACCATCTGCACGCTTTGCAAAGTTTCTATTAAATGAGTGAACGATGGTGTTCTTCTCCCCTTTTTCAGCTCCTGGACGGGCCCATTGGCCGATACATGGTCCACACGCATTTGAGAATACGGTTGCACCAATTGAATCAAATGTCGCGATGAAACCATCTCGCTCAATCGTATAGCGAACTAATTCAGAGCCGGGTGTAATGGTGAATTGTGCTTTTGTCTTTAAACCTTTCGCCGCTACTTGCTTAGCTAAAGAAGCTGCGCGTGCGATATCTTCATAAGAAGAGTTCGTACAAGAACCGATTAAACCAACTTCCACCTTCGTAGGCCAGCCGTTTTTCTCAGCCATTTCCTTCATCTTAGAAATAGGCGTAGCCAAATCTGGAGTAAAAGGACCATTCAAGTGTGGCTCTAATATATCTAAATCGATTTCAATAACTTGATCAAAGTATTTTTCTGGGTTAGCATATACTTCAGGATCGGCTGTTAAGTGTTCTTTTACACCATTCGCTAAAGCGGCTACATCTGCACGACCAGTAGACTCTAAATAACGAGCCATGGATGCATCATAACCAAACGTTGATGTAGTCGCACCGATTTCAGCACCCATATTACAAATGGTTCCTTTACCAGTACAAGACATGGATGTCGCTCCTTCGCCAAAATATTCGACGACTGCGCCCGTTCCACCTTTTACGGTAAGAATGCCTGCTACTTTCAGAATAACATCTTTTGCAGAGGTCCAACCATTTAATTTACCTGTAAGTTTTACTCCAATTAGTTTAGGGAACTTTAATTCCCAAGCTAAACCTGCCATTACATCGCAGGCATCAGCACCACCTACACCGATAGCAATCATTCCTAATCCACCCGCATTAACTGTATGTGAATCAGTTCCGATCATCATTCCTCCAGGGAAGGCATAATTTTCTAATACTACTTGGTGAATGATACCTGCACCTGGTTTCCAGAAACCGATACCATATTTGTCTGAAACAGACGATAAGAAGTCATAGACCTCCTTATTCTTATCAACCGCTACTTTTAAATCGGTAGTAGAGGCTACTTTAGCTTCAATTAAGTGATCACAATGCACAGTTGAAGGTACAGCCACTTGTGGACGTCCTGCTTGCATGAATTGTAATAAGGCCATTTGAGCTGTTGCATCTTGCATCGCCACACGGTCTGGTGCAAAATCTACATAAGAAGCACCTCTAGCATACGCAGTTGAGGCTTCGCCCTCCCATAGATGGCTATAAAGAATTTTTTCTGTTAATGTAAGCGGTTTACCTGTTAACGCACGAGCAGCAGCAATGCGAGCCGGCATGCGATCATAAACAGCTTTAATCATTTCAATGTCAAAGGCCATGGTAAAATTGTTATGTAAAAAATGTTCACAAAATTAACAGATTAGCTTCAAATTTGCCACTATTTGTATGATAACATTTCCTTTGTTAATTAATTATTAAGAACTTTGTTCTATTGCTTGATTTAATCTATTTTAAATAGAACTATTTTAACTTTTTAATACCTTTTTCATTTGAACTTTTTGAAAATATTCCTGCTGATTGGATGTTTTTTTCATTTTTTACCAAATGAGAGTCAAGCGCAATCCCCCTTACCTGCTTCCATTTTAGAGAAAGCTTTGCGTTCTGCAGAAGAGCATGGTCATGCTGTTGGATCCTTTAAGATGCGTGTTAAGATCCAAGAAAAAGGTCGATTTAATCAAGTGATTGGAATTGCTAGAAAGCGATTAGCTGCTAAAGAGGGTATTCAGATGGGTCAATGGTATGGCAATCAAACCATTGATGAAGTACAAGTAGGCCATTTGAATCAAATGATTCATGGCATAGAGTCTGTGGAGACCTTTCACAAGAAATATGGAAAACCTACTTTATTTCTTTGGCCCGATTTTTATCAAGATTTTGTGGGTACCTCTTGCGTTTCACCTCTTAATTATCAGGCAAAATCCTATTACCATTTTAATTATAAAGGAGATACGCTTGTGGACGGTAAGTCATGTTATCAATTTCAAGTAGAACCTAAGTTACGCCGCGATCGTTTGTTTAATGGGACGCTAACGCTAGATGAATCAGGATGGATTGTGCGTTTTGAGGGTACAGTATTTGCAGATGCGATTGACTATACATTTGATTTGCAACATCAATATTTTCAAGGAAAGTGGATACCTAAAATAGGAGTTATCAGGTTGATGGCTGGTTTATTGGGGAGTAATGGAGAATATATATTCGAGCAAGAAGCTATCGGTAAACCCGAGGAATGGCAATTTGATTCTAGCCTATTTCAAGAACCTAAATATCCTAAAGAGACTTTGAATTTATTTCCAGTAGCCTTTGATGAAACATTTGCCAATCAGTTTTTGACAAATTTGCATGGCTCTTTATTACATAAATGGAAACAGCGACCTACTTCTAATTTAGTCATGATTGATTCTGTTTATTACAAACCAACGGGTAATGGTACTAGATTAAATCCTTCGTTTTTCGTGGATGAACCAGGTAGTAAGAATAAGGAAGTTACGATTGATAGTTTTATTGTCGCTCCTTTTAAGCCTTCTCAGTTGATTTTAAGTAAGTCCTTCTTTTTTGGCGATTTCAAGCGAGATTTTTATCCGTTTGAAATCTACTATAAATCTCCCGTTTTTGATTCTAATTTTAATACGGTGGAAGGTTTTGTTGTTAATACAGCTGTAGTATTCAGAAAACGTTGGGCTAGATACCGTATGTTAGAGGCGGAGGTTTTAGGGCGCAGAGCCTTTGGCATAAATCGTAATTCTGGATTCGGACGTTTACGTTATCGAGCGGATTCCTTTGATTTAACTCTAACTAATGGCGATTATGTAGCCCAATATAATCCTGAGAATACCATTTCTTCGGAGATGAATTCACTTTCGACTTTGCTTCTCAAGAATAACCAGATGAAGATTTATCGATCGAAATTTACCTCTTTGAACCTAACCAAACGCTTTTCGGCTAGATTCTTTCTGAAATCAGTCATTGAGTATTCAGAGCGTTCTCAGATGGACAATACCACGGATTATTATTGGATTAATTTTTTGAATCGAGAATATCAGTCCAATAATCCGATTAATGGAGAATATAATAAAGCAGGTTTTGAAACGCATAAATCGTTTATTACGCAATTGCAAGTAGGTTTTAGACCTTTTTTAACACAAAGCTATCGGGCAAATACGCGAGTTACTGATTGGGGCTCTTCCCCTCTCATATTAGCTAAATACCGGGCTGGTTGGAAAGATGTTTATGGATCTAGCACGGATTTTAATCAGGTGGAGTTCTCTTATTTGCATAATATTGAAGTTAATCCTTGGATTAAAATGGGGCTTT
Organism: Cytophagaceae bacterium; assembly: GCA_947494535.1. GTDB lineage: Bacteria > Bacteroidota > Bacteroidia > Cytophagales > Spirosomataceae > Aquirufa. The sequence goes on along the minus strand of CANLVU010000007.1, from coordinate 4,820 downwards.
TGATTAACGCAGGTACTTTTATCGGGAATAAACCCGCTTATTTTATTGATTTTAAACATTATAACGGAACATTTAATTTAATTCAGGCCGGAGAAATGTTGGCTTCTCATCGTTTGGTGGGTTATTATCAGAATTTCACCAATGGTTCTAACCAGCGATTGAATGTAAATCATTACGCTAATTCCACTGCTGGAACTTATGTAGAGGCGCTTAGCTTTTTTCAGTTTTCTAATCTTTGGTTAAAGCCTTTGCTTGGGATGAAAAAACTATACGTAAAGGAAGTTTTGATTGCTAATGTTAATTATGTCCCGAATCAAAATTTGTTCTATAATGAATTCGGATATGGACTGGATGGCGTATTTAAAATCCTCCGCCTTGAAGCAATTGCAAACTTCGTCAATGGACAATTTGGTTACATTGGATTTAGGATAAATATCAATTCAAGAATTCGAATAGGAAATATCCCAGAATAATTTTTTTTGGTTTTCGCGAATTTAGCCTCTTTGTTAAATTTAGAGGTCTTATATTTGGGGTCATTTTAAGAATTTCATTTTTTAACCAGCATAATGGCAAAAAATCTAGTCATAGTTGAGTCTCCAGCGAAAGCGAAGACTATAGAAGGATATTTGGGAAAGGATTTCGTGGTGAAGTCTTCTTTTGGTCACGTACGCGATTTGCCTTTAAAGGGAGATAAAGCCATCGATGTGGAGAATGACTTCGCTCCTACCTATGTGGTTTCAGCAGATAAGACTAAAGTCATTTCAGAGTTAAAAAGTCTAGCAAAATCATCTGAGGAAGTTTGGTTAGCAACGGACGACGACCGGGAGGGAGAAGCCATTTCTTGGCATTTAAAAGAAGCCTTAGGATTAAAGGATAACGCTAAACGTATTGTTTTCCGTGAGATAACGAAGTCAGCCATCTTGCAAGCTATCACGCAGCCTAGGACCATCGATATGGATTTAGTGAATGCGCAGCAGGCACGTCGGATTATGGATCGATTAATTGGATTCGAATTGTCTCCAGTGCTTTGGTCGAAAGTTCAGAAAGGTTTATCAGCTGGACGTGTTCAATCCGTGGCTGTTCGTTTAATTGTAGAACGCGAGCGTGAGATTGAGAATCACGAGGCGGTAGCTACCTTTAAAGTGGTAGCTCACTTTGATTTACCTGGTAAAAAGGTTTTAAAAGCAGAATTGTCGAAGTCTTTTGCCCAAGAAAATGATGCATTAGAATTCCTGAAGAAATGTGTGGGTGCTGCGTTCAGCATCAAAAGCTTAGAGACGAAACCAGCAAAAAAATCACCTGCTCCTCCATTCACCACCTCTACTCTACAACAAGAAGCTTCTCGTAAATTAGGTTTTGCGGTAGCTACCACGATGTCTGTTGCTCAAAAACTCTACGAATCAGGTCGCATTACTTATATGCGTACTGACTCTACGATGTTATCACAAGAAGCGAGAGATAAGGCTAAAGCGGAGATTGAATCAGCCTATGGCGCTAAATTCCACTACAGTCGTCAATTTAAAACGAAATCTGAAAGTGCGCAAGAGGCACACGAAGCCATCCGCCCGACGGATTTTGCAAACCATAGCATTACCGGTGATGCGCGTGAGAAGCGTTTATATGAGTTAATTTGGAAGCGCGCAATTGCTTCTCAAATGGCAGATGCCCTAATTGAGCGTACTACCGCTTTAATTAATATTTCTACGACTCCTGAGCTTTTATCAGCGCAAGGTGAAGTGATTGCTTTTGAAGGATTCTTAAAGGCCTATCTTGAGGGGAAAGATGATGAAGAAGAGGATGAGAACAAAGATATGTTACCTCCTTTGAATGTGGGTCAAGTATTAGCTTTAGATGAAATGAAGGCGCAAGAGCGTTTCACGCGTGCCGCGCCACGTTATACGGAGGCGAGTTTAGTGAAGGCTTTGGAGGAAAAAGGAATCGGTCGTCCATCGACCTACGCTCCTACCATTTCTACCATTATTAAGCGTGCTTATGTGGTGAAGGAAGATCGTCCAGGTAGAGAACGTGAATTCCAAACATGGGTACTTTCGAATAACGAGATTTCTGGAACGAAAGCGATAGAAACAGTAGGTACAGAAAAATCAAAATTGTTTCCAACACATATTGGTACGATGGTGACGGATTTCTTGGTCGAAAACTTCGAAAATGTAGTAGATTATACGTTTACCGCGGAAATGGAGGATGAATTTGATAACATCGCTAAAGGTAAATTAGAGTGGACAGTCTTAATGAAAAACTTCTATAAGTCTTTCCACCAAACGATTGAAGATTCGAAATCCATCAACCGCAGTTCTGTAGGGGGTGGTCGTGAATTAGGTGTAGATCCGAAGACGGGAAGATTAGTGTCAGTGCGTTTAGGTAAATTCGGACCATTTGTACAGTTAGGTGAATCTTCTGAGGAGGAGAAACCCGTATTTGCGAATTTAACAAAGTCGCAAGCGGTAAGCACCTTGACTTTTGAAGAGGCTTTATTATTATTAGAACGACCTAAATTGCCTCGAGAAGTAGGTATTCACAACGATATGCCGGTTATTATTGGTGCCGGAAAACTAGGCCCGTATATCAAATATGATGGCAAATTTACAAGCTTACCAGATACACACGATCCGTTTACGATTGAAATGGATCAAGCAATTACCGTGATTGCACAAGCATTGAAAGATGCGGAAGCGGGCGGATTAGGGTACTTTGAAGATTCTTTGATTGAGACTGGTAAAGGTCGTTTTGGTCCATATGTAAAGCATAATGGAAAGTATTATTCTTTAGCTAAAACGGATAATTTAGCGACGATTGATCAAGCGCGAGCCATTGAATTAATCGAGGCAAAACGTAAAGTAGAAGCGAATAAATTCATTAAGGAATTTGCGGAGAATGAGATGGTAAAGGTCGTAAATGGCATGTATGGTCCGTATATCCAAATCGGAAAACGAAATGTGAAGATCCCGAAAGGAACAGAACCAGCAGATTTAACATTAGAGGAGTGCTTGGCCTTAGGCGATGCAGCTCCAGCACCTAAGAAAGCACGTAAAAAATAAGATTATGAGTCAGATTATCGATGGAAAGATGGTGGCCGAAACGATGAAAGTCGCTATCGGTGAAGAAGTAAAACAAATGGTTGCAGCGGGCCAAAAAGCCCCACATTTAGTGGCAATTCTAGTTGGCAATAATGGTGCATCTGAAACCTATGTAGCGAATAAAGTAAAATCGTGTGAGGAATTAGGCTTTGCGTCTACCCTCCTGCGTTTTGATCCATCTATCTCTGAGGCAGATTTATTAGCAGAGGTTCAAAAGGTAAACGATAATCCGGATATGGATGGCTTAATCGTTCAATTACCACTTCCAAAGCACATTAATCCAGATAAAGTAATGGAAACGATTCATCCATCTAAAGATGTTGATGGCTTCCATCCTATCAATATTGGTCGTATGGCCAAAGGATTGCCGGCATACATCTCTGCCACACCGCAAGGAGTCTTGGATTTATTGGCTTATTATAAAATTGAAACAGCAGGAAAGCACTGCGTGGTCGTAGGTCGTTCTCAAATTGTAGGTTTACCGATGTCCATCTTAATGCAGCGCAATCACCCGGTGGGTAACTGCACGGTGACTCTAACGCATTCTAGAACGACTAATTTAGAAGATATTTGTTCTCAAGGGGATATTGTTATTGCGGCATTGGGTATACCAGAGTTTATTAAGGCTTCTCACATTAAGCCTGGAGCAGTTGTTATAGACGTAGGTTTAACACGCGTAGAAGATGCGACTAAGAAATCAGGCTTTGCTTTAAAAGGCGATGTGGATTTTGAAGAGGTAGCACCTAAATGTTCTTACATCACGCCTGTACCTAAAGGCGTAGGTCCAATGACCATCGTTTCCTTGATGAAAAATACGCTTTTAGCAGCTAAAGGCGTTATTTACCCGAAAAATTAAGACTGATATAGATAGCGATAAAAGACTCCTAATGGGAGTTTTTTATCGTATTCATCATTCAAAAAGATTTCTCCTGATTCTGCCTGTTCAGGCACATTAAAAATACCTTTCATTAAGTTTTCTACCACGAGGGTTGAGAAACCCAAGGAATACACATTAGTTAAAAGAATGTGTTCTTTAGGATCCAAAATTTCCTTTACAGAACGCAACATATCATCAATTTGCTCTTCAAGCACCCATTTTTCACCTTCTGGACCACGACCATAAGCTGGAGGATCTAATAAAATCCCTTGATAGAAGTTACCTCGTCTTGCCTCGCGCTTCACGAATTTAAGCGCATCTTCTGCCATCCAACGAATATTGTCCAGCTTTGATACCTCCATATTCTCTCTCGCCCAAGATAAAACAGGTTTAACAGAATCCACGTGTGTAACATCCGCCCCCACTTGTTTACAAGCTAAGCTAGCGCCTCCAGTGTAGGCAAACAAGTTCAAGATTTTAGGTTTAGGCGTATTTAATAGGGGAATATTTTTTGCCAAAAACTCCCAATTAGACGCTTGTTCAGGAAAAATACCTACGTGCTTAAAAGAGGATAAAGATATCTTGAAATTTAAATCTAATGTCTCTGATTTATACGGCATGAACCACTTATCTGGAACCCCTTTCTTCACTTCCCACACTCCACGCTCTACGCTCCCTTTTTCTTTTTTGAAATAGGCATTAGCTTTACTTGCCCAGAATTCTTCTGAAAGAGATTTCTGCCAAACTGCCTGAGGCTCAGGCCGTCTCACCACAAAAGCTCCAAATTGCTCAAGTTTTTCAAACCCTCCTGAGTCAATTAACTCATAGTTTTTACCCCAAAATAAGGG
>CANLVU010000006.1 GCA_947494535.1 Cytophagaceae bacterium | reverse complement strand
GACGTGGAGCGCATCGATGCCACAGGAAAGCAAGTCTATCCAGGCTTAATCGCCCCTAATTCTAGCTTAGGTTTAGTGGAATTCGTTTCCACCAAATCAACGGTAGATATCCAGGAATTAGGTGAAATGAACCCCAACATCCGTTCGATCGTAGCCTATAATACCGATTCGAAAATCATCAACACGGTGCGTTCGAATGGTGTTTTACTCGCGCAAATCACCCCTCAGGGCGGAATGATCCCGGGATCTTCTAGCGTCGTACAACTAGATGCTTGGAACTGGCAAGATGCGGCTTACGCCACGGACAATGGAGTTCACTTTAAAATGCCCGCCTTAATTAATCGTCCATTAGCGTTCCAGCGCAGAGGGGCGAACGCGGATCCAGTGGCGGCTGGTTTGGCGCGCCTCGAAGAGGCGCGGTCCTTTTTTCAGGAAGCAAAAGCGTATTTGAACGAGAAAACGCATACGGGCACGAACTTGAAGTTCGAAGCAACACGAGGATTGTTCGACGGAAGCAAGCCCTTTTTCGTGCATTGCGACCTAGTAAAGGAAATGTTAACGGCCATTCATTTTGCCAAAGAATTCAACTTCAAACTTGTTCTCGTAGGAGCCACGGATAGCTGGATGATTGCGGACATTTTGAAGGAGAATAACGTATCGGTGATTTTGGGAGAAATCCACAGCTTACCAGCTTCTGAAGATGATGCAGTCGATCAACCCTATAAGACACCAAGCATGTTACAAAAAGCAGGTGTCTTGTTCTCGATGAGCTTTGAAGGCGGAGATGGAAACTGGCGTCAACGTGACCTTCCTTTCCACGCTGGAACGATGGCCGCTTATGGAATGACGAAGGAAGAGGCACTTTCAACTATTACCTTGAATGCTGCCAAAATCTTGGGCATCGCCGATCGCACCGGCAGCATCGAAACTGGCAAAGACGCAAACGTCATCATCTCTACCGGTGATATTTTAGACATGCGTTCAAGCGTGGTAACGAATGCCTTCATTCAGGGGCGCGCCTTGAATTTAGATAACAAGCATTCTCAATTATTTGAACGTTATAAATACAAGTATAACCTAAAATAGGTTGAATTAAAGTTTAGAATATAAAGTCCTCAAAAGCCGATTTTGTCTTTTGAGGACTTTTTTTATACTTTGATTGCGCCTAATTATCAGTGTTTTCATAAAGTTGAGTTATATTATGACTTAAGTTTTGTTTTTGCATTTATTCTCTGAATATTATCAAAAATATCACTGTAACCACTAATAATTATGAAAACCAAACTAGTCTTTTCAACCGTTTTGATCAAGTCCCGCTTGACCTTACGGATGACACAATCCCAAGTCGCCACCGCCGTAGGAGTTTCCCAAAGCGCCTACAATTACTGGGAATCTGGCAAACATTATCCGAACGCCACCAAAATTTACCTACTCATCCAAGTCCTGAAGATTCCTATTGAGGATGTATTCTCGGCCTAAATTTTTCTTACCTTTGGGGGGATGATTCGCCTCAGCATTTTGCTTCTTTTTACACTCATTGCGTGCACCCCCTCCCCGGAGCCGGCCACCCATTTCTATGATTGGAAAAAAGAGCTAAACCGCCTATCATCTTCCCCCCTTTCGGTAAAAAAGACCGTCATCCTCGATGGAACCACAGAAATAATTGATTCCGTTCAGATTGATTTAACTAAAGAATGGGCCCTCTTCCAGGAAGCCGATCTCAACAAACCGGCCTACGCCCTCAGTTACGAAGATCGCTCCGCCCCAGGCATCATACATTACGTGTTGAAAAAAGGAGAAGACCTTCCCGTTCGATCTTTTCAAATTGATCTAGACTCCGCAGGCAGACCAGCTGTAGTAGAATTTGTCATTTCCTCCGAAAATCTCATTTACACGACATCTAAAAAACTATCCATGCGCCTAATCAGCGGTCGTGTGGTTTCTTATACCATTTCAGGCTCTCAAGCTTTGCGCTGGTTTTCTACGCCTACTAGGTATACGGTTAGGGGGGAAGCACTTCGTGCAGTCACTAGTCGCTAGTCGTCACTGCGTGACTTGGTAGCCTACGGATTAGTTCGACGGGAGAATATAGATAAGAGAGTATAGAGAATGTATTAATTTCCATAGAGTTTATAATCCACAATAAGTCTCTAATTGCCTGAAACGGCATAGTGTTCAAATACCTTCAAGGTACTGAGAGGCGTTTTCAGGTATTGACACTTTCTGTCAACAACTGAAAATAGTATTTAACGCTACGAAAATCAATATCCGCTTATTGACACATTCTGTCAATAGTCGAAAACAGCTACCGGTGCCGGGTCTATATATTCAGCACCAGATAACTTAGGTATTGACACAATTTGTCAATACCCGAAAATGCCTCTCAGCACCGAACGATTTATTTCACAACCCGGCCATTCTGAACAATCAGAGCCCCTAGTGGGTTTAAACCTGAGAACGACAGAGAAAGCAAAGCACCAATACATCGAAATAATTCGTATTTTTAGGACATGATTTTACGGACAGAGAATTTAGTCAAGAAATACGGACAGCGATTAGTGAATGATCACATTTCGTATCAAGTGGCGCAAGGCGAGATTGTGGGATTATTAGGGCCAAACGGCGCAGGGAAAACCACTTCCTTCTATATTGCCACAGGGTTAGTTAAGCCGAATGAGGGGAAAGTGTATTTAGGTGATTTGGACGTAACAGACTTGCCTATGTACAAAAGGGCGAGATTAGGCATCGGATATTTAGCACAAGAGGCATCGGTTTTCAGAACATTAAGCGTGGAGGAAAACATCCAGGCGGTATTAGAGATGACGGATTTGTCGAAAGCCGCACAGAAAGAAAAGGGGGAAAGCCTTTTGGAAGAATTCTCATTAACCCATGTCCGTAAAAGTTTAGGCCAGGTGCTTTCTGGGGGAGAAAGAAGAAGAACAGAGATCGCGAGAGCACTAGCGGTAGATCCCAAATTCATCTTATTAGATGAGCCATTCGCGGGGGTCGATCCCATCGCAGTGGAGGAGATTCAGACGATTGTGTCAAAATTGAAATATAGAAATATCGGGATCTTGATTACGGATCACAATGTGGATGAGACTTTGTCGATTACGGACAGGGCTTATTTACTTTTTGAAGGAAAGATTTTGAAGGCGGGAACGCCAAAAGAATTAGCGGACGACGAACAAGTTCGTCGACTTTATTTAGGTAAAAACTTTAAGTTGAGAGAAAAAAAGTAGGATGAAAAAGGAGACGATTGCGGTACATGGGAGTCATTTAAAGGATGAAACGGCGGGGGCGATTGCTGCACCGGTGTTTTTGACCACGACTTTTGAACGGGCTTTGGATGGAACTTATCCGAAAGGCCACATGTATTCTCGCAACTCGAATCCGAACCGTATCGCACTTGAAAAAGGCCTGGCGGCCTTAGAAGGGGCGTCGCGAGGCTTCGCCTTCGGCTCAGGCCTCGCCGCCGTAAACGCCGTCTTCCAATGCCTCCAATCCGGAAACCACATCTTAATGCCAGAAGTCGGCTATTATGCCTCTTATAAACTGGCGGAAGAAATTTTGGGTCCCTGGGGTCTCGAAGTGACTCAGGTAGACATGACAGACTTAGCAAAAGTGGAGAAGGCGATTCAAAAGAACACCAAACTCATCTGGGCAGAAACGCCAGCAAATCCGATGCTTTCCATCACGGACATCAAAGGACTGGCTACCATCTCTAAAAAACACAACCTAAAATTAGGCGTAGATAATACCTTAGGAACTCCCGTTCTGCAAAACCCTATCGCCCTCGGCGCGGACATCGTGATGCACGCGACAACGAAGTACATTGGTGGGCACTCCGACATTATGGGTGGAGCCGTGCTTTTAAAGGAAGATGACGAATGGGCAAAAAGAATTGAACGTGTTCAAATTTTGATGGGGGCAACTCCAAATCCCTTGGACTGCTACTTATTAGCGAGAGGCTTAAAGACCTTGCCGCTCAGAATGCGCGAGCACAGCGCGAACGCGTTGGAATTAGCGAAGCGCCTAGAAAAACACCCTAAAGTAGAAAAAGTACATTACCCAGGCTTGGAATCACATCCTCAACATGCCTTGGCAAAAGCCCAAATGCCTCAGGGCTTTAGTGGAATGATTGCCTTACAAGTCAAAACAGGGGAAACCGAGACCAGGGAAATGGCTGGTAAACTGCAAATTTTCCAACAAGCCACCAGCCTTGGTGGCGTAGAATCGTTGGTAGAACACCGCAAATCTATTGAGGGTCCACAAAGCACAACACCCGGAAATCTGTTGCGTTTCTCGATCGGCTTAGAACATGTGGATGATTTATGGGCAGACTTAGAACAAGCCCTTAAAACGATTTAGAGATCTTTCTCTAGTTTTACCTCGACTTCTTTATCGATTCCTTTTAATTCGACTCTCTGACGCTTGTAGCTAGATTTTGAAATCGAAAGAAAATTGTACTGCTTTTCATCAATCTTAATTTCGATGGGGGTTTTTCCTACAAAGTATCCGTTTAAAATAACTTCTGCGCCAGAAGGATCCGATTTAACTAAAATAGTCTTAGTCCCAGAAGGCGTAAATGAACTTAATAAACTGATTAATAAGACAATAGCGAAATTTTTCATGTAGGCATCTTGATTTGAAATCAAAGCTACCTTAAAATAAACGAAATTTTGTCCTGATGGCTAAAAATAACGAGTTGCTGATAATTGAAGTTGCGTATTTAATTCGACCCGTTCCATTACCCATTGGTAATTTCTAATGAGGGCGAAATTCAATTTAGCGGAGAGTACGACTTGCTTCATTCGTCGTTGGTAATATCCTCCAAAATGTATGTCAACCCACTTAGATTCCCAATTTTTAAACGCATCATAATAATAGTCCATGTTGTGCGCATACCGCTCAATTGTAAATCCAGCGACAGTAGTGGGACGGACAAAGGCTACATCGAAAGTTTGAAGATTCGACCCTGGTCCTATTCCTGCACCTAGTACTTGGCCCTCATTCGTATACCCATGACGGACAAAATCGTGGCGATACCAAGGTCCATTATTTCGAACAATTCTATCTGCGGTCATTTCCATAGCCGTATTTTCTAAAGCCAAGCGAACATATTTTCCAGGGGACTGCAAAAAAAGTTTGCGAATTCCGTATAAATAGGCCCTTGAATGTTCTAAAGATAAATACCAATCAATTAAACTATTCTTGTAATCATTCCAACCCACTTCCCCATAAATCTCTAATTGCGAAGCAGGAAAAACCCACCGAGCTGATATAGACGCTAATTGGTCCCTGCGTTTTCCATCCTCTAGAGGCACTCTTTTCTTCTCTAAAGGCAAGAAAAATGGGAAAATGTCTGAAAAACCACTCCCTAGATCCGAAGTATAAAGATGAAAAGAACGTGAAACTCCGAGGAATAATCCGGGTATCCAGCGCGGCTGGTAATTCACAGTAATGGCGGTAAAATAGCGAGTCCCTGGCATGGGTTTTGGCTCTAAAAAATTAATTCCATCCACAATATACTCATTCGGATCAGGCTGCACACCTGAGCCTTCTAATCGACCTCCAACCCATTGAAATTCAAATGATCCTAAAAAAGTTTTAAGCGGTTTAACACTATTAAATGTGCCGTGTAAGAATCCTGGGGCATTATTTGACATTAATAAAGAATTTCTAAAACCAGGACCCCACCAAAGATTCTCTGTTGAAATTCCGACAGAAACAGAAGGAGAGGAAAGCCGAAGAGCTGTTTGGCCTAAACGTAAACGAGTATAAGTAGAGGTTCCAAAACGTTCCGGAATATCCGTACTATTCCATAAGACTATCATAGGCGCGCGCAAAGCCCCCTGCAAAGAAAAAGTCTCAAAATCTTTATTCTCTGCCACGACTAATTCCGGCTTTACTTGTAAACTCAAACCCTTGTATTTCGTGAAAAACCCCGCAGTAAGATAAGTTTGTAATCCTCTCGCTGGAATCATGGCACCGTCATTCCAGCCCATGGGAACCAGAGAATTATAGGAAGTCAGGATAGTAACCGGTAGTAGGTGGGGCTGAGTGGTGTCCGCTACAGGCCTAATAGTAAACGAATTACGAGCACCTGAAATCAATTGTTGATTGCGAAGGCGCTCTTCTGAATAATCTGGAATACCCACAGGAATTGTCTGGGCATAGATTTGTGACGTTAAAAAGAAAAAAAAGATCCATTTTAGCATGAACAAATTTAGGGAGGATTACGCGCAATGTTGTAAATTTGAGCATTAAAGATTTTTATGAACAAAAAGTCCAATCGATTTGCGCTGATTCGCTATGTGAACGATGCCCTTGTAGTCTTCGCGGCTTATACGTTGGCTGTTTGGGGCACTGGACATCTAGAGCAGTTGAATCCCGCTTTTGGATTGCTTTCTCTTATCATCTGGTATTTTGTCTCCTCTTTTTCAAAGTTGTACGCAGACAGAAGATCAAATAAATATGCAGAAGAGATTATTTTCATCGTTTACCACCTCGTATTATTTACCATATTACTCAGCTCGAGTCTCTTCTTTTTGAGGCCGAGTGGCGCTTATGATTTGCTCTTTTTCATCTACTTCATTGGGGCGAATTTTGTCTTGGCTGCCGTAACCAAGTATATTTTAAGAAAAAATCGCCACGCCGCATTCTACCAAGGCCGAATGGATGACGTAGTTTTATTAGTGGGTGCGACAGCGGCGGCGAAGAATTTTTTTGATACAGTAGAGAAATATTATTACTACGGTTACAAGGTGGAAGGTATCATCGATGACGAACTTAATAATATCCCTGGTTGTGAATACCTAGGTAAAATTAGCCAGCTAGACCTTATTCTAAAATCCAGATATATTGATGAAGTGGTGATTGCATTACCAACAGACGATTATTCCACCATCCAACGCTGCATCAACATTTGCGATTATTATAAGACTAAAGTCCGAATTCTACCTGATTTCAAACAATATTCCACTTCAGCTGTCAGTATTCAAACGATTGGACAATTACCCGTAGTGAACGTGGGGCGTTTGCCGCTAGACCGCTTGGAAAACCGTATTTTGAAACGCATTTTCGATGTGTGTTTTTCGATTTTGTTCTTCTGTACCTTTGGACTTATTTTGTTCCCTTTGATAGCCTTACTGATCAAATTGACCTCCAAGGGGCCAATTTTCTTTAGGCAAGAACGCTGGGGATTAAATAATGAGACCTTAATCTGCTATAAATTCCGCACGATGGTCCAAGAAAGTGAGGACATAGATAAAGACGGAAATTACCGGCAGGCGCACAAAGATGACCCTCGGATTACCCGAATTGGAGCATTTTTACGCAAGACGAACTTGGATGAAATTCCGCAGTTTTGGAATGTATTGCTGGGCAATATGTCAGTGGTAGGTCCTAGGCCGCACCCGACGCCATTGAACATCGAATCAATGAATACAGTGGATAATTACATGTTACGCCACATCGTATTGCCAGGAATAAGTGGCTGGGCTCAGGTAAACGGATGCAGAGGAGAGACGCGAACAACAGAGGATATGCAAGAACGCGTGGACTTTGATTTGAGTTATATTCACCGCTGGTCGTTTTGGTTAGATTGCCAAATCATCCTTCAAACCGTCATTAACTTCTTTAGGGGCGACCAGAACGCGTACTAATCTTCTATAACCTCCGGTTTTTCTGGGAAAAAATCGACTATAAAGTAGAGTCCTACCCAGGTCCAAAAAGGAAAGGCTCCCATAGGCCCTTCTAGAAACACATCAAAGCTACCATTCAACCAAAAAGTAAACAGCACACAAGAAATCATCAGTTGCTGATCCGAAAGTTGACGTTTAAACATGGGCTTGAATAAGCAGAATAACCAATAAGACCACAAGAGAAACAGGGGCCAACCAAAACGGGCCAACATCGTTAAATTAAAATTATGAGGCGATCTTAGATCTTCCGAATCAGTTGTAATAATATCGCTTTCGGCTAAACTCATCCCTAACCCCTTCCCTTGCAATACAAATTCAGGACTCACGCTATACTCTAAAATATTGGCCCACCAGACCAATCGCCATATTTTATTGTCTTCTAAGGTTACATCTTTACCTGTTCCAAAGATGGAGCTTACATTCTCCACTAATTGCTCCATCCCCACCTTTCGACCTTGGAAATTTTCCCTCACCTTTATCGAACCATACAGGGGGAGCACCACTAATAAAACAAGCGGAAGGTAACGCAGGTATTTCTTCATTAAATCCCGTACCGCTTGCTGTTTTGTATACATTACGAATAGCCCAATTCCGATCACATAAGCCAGCATACCGGAACGGGAGTAAGCAGTAATAATGAGCAAATTCAAGAGGATAGCGATAGCCATTGTTATTTGGAAACGAACAGAACGATCTCTCAAATACAATAGCAAAACTAGGGAGGAAATCAGCAGATGGACTCCCATATCCCCATATTTGTACAGTGCGAAAGGAACCGTTCCGAAGAAAACCCGGTTATCGAAAAATTCCGAAAAATTCTGAATGTAAAAATTAAATAGCGCAAATAAGGGAAACCAGGTATAAATGACCACTATATACTTCCAAATCATTTGCTGTAAATCCTTAAACAAAAACATAAAGAAGGCAAACCAGGCATATTGAATAACAAAGGAATCGCGAACCACATCAAAGAGGGTATAGAACCTTAATCCCCAACCAATATAGCCCAGCGTAATAAGAAGAAAAAAACCTAAAATCTTAGTACGCTTATCCCAGCCAAAAGTGTATTCCTTTCTCGTTAGAAACAAGACAATAAATCCCCCTACCCAAATCGCTTCTGCTAAAAAACTATAAGCAATGCCCTTGTTAAAAAACACATAGAGTGCCATCACAAAGAAATAAGCCTGTAAATAAAGTTTTTTAACGACTTCCATGAAGACTATATTTTAGAGATACCTGCCACTGGAGGTTAGTATAATCTGATTTAGACGAAGAATCAGACCATCCGGATCCATCTTCAAGTCTGACCCACATGTAGTTATTAACGGAAGTTTGAAAAACGGATCCCCCTAGGAGGAGGTGTCTTCCTAATTCTACTTGAGCTTCTGCTCCCAACATCAAATTCACCCAATACCTATTCGTATACCCCGTAGCATAATATTGATAGAGATAAAAGTCATTATTTCGAGCTAAACGCTCCGCGTGAAGTCTTATTAAATTATTGCCTTTGTGCCAGCTTAGATTAATGGTTTGGCTATTTGAACCTGGTCCTATGGATGCCCCAAGCATTTTGGCGTTTTGGGTATAGCCTTGGCGAACCTGTGTACTTGTGTACCAGCTATATCGATTAGGTTCACCAGCAGTAGCCCTAATCACTAAAGCAGGGTCCATTAGTTGCAATTGCGCAAATTCTATATCGAATTGAATAAACGACTTATTCCGTTTATTGAGTGGAAACAGCTTTCTCCCTCCTATGATAAATCCTGTTTTAGTTGAATCTCCAAAAAAACTGGCAGGCCCCACTAACTTATCTGGTTGTCCAAATTCTGCATAAATTTCTGCATGGTCTTTAGGCAAAGCAACCCTAAATAAGAAGGCCCCTAAATCCATTTTAGGATTAGCAATAAATTCTTTGCCGGGTTGTGGTTCTACATTTGTGAAGTAGGTTTGGCGAGCTACAGAATAACCTACAAAAAGATTAGGCACCCATTTAGGCTGCCAATTAACAATAAAGGCCTTTAACATTCGAACAGAGTTATTTTTGTTCTCAATCCCTCCTGCCCACAAGGGTCTAAAATATTTATCTTCTGGCGAATACATGCTCGGATTTTCTAGCATACCTATGAGCCCTTTCCCTTCAAAAGTTCCGATTGGCGTAAGTACTGGTTTTCTAGTTTGTAGAAAATAATGCACGAATCCGGCAGCTTCATTGGTCATCATTAGGCTGTTTTTATAGCCCGCCCCCCACCAATTATTCTCGGTGGAAATTCCTGTCGCGATGTTTTTAACTTGAAAAGCAATCCGTGATTGCCCTGGGAAAAAAGTTTTTAATGGCTCCTCCCCAAATCGACTATAATAGTCGATCTGATTATTAATAATAAAAAATATACGTGTGATGTAATTACCATCTTGCGGATTACCGACAAAGACAGGAGGAGGTGAATTTTCCGCGATCACCCACTCCGGTTGAAGATTAATATCTAAAAATTTCCACGACAAATGTACTCCTAAACTCGATCGACGTTGAAATCCAACTGCTGGATAGAGGGTCCCTTGGTTATAACCAAGAGGCATAACGTCATTATAATGAATGGTATGTCGAAGGGTGACATTTTGGAGAATTGAAGACTCCTTATGTGGTACAGAGACGAGTTGTTGTAAGGCAGAGGTAGATCGAATCATAAATGATTGATTCTGATACGAACCTGAATCTGCCCCATTCAATAGCTGTGCATTGCGGTGTGTATCTAATAAGGAAATATCATCCAGTAAAGTCGTCTGAGCGAAGACCGAGCATGATAGCAATAAGAGGCCTAACACGTACTTTACCATAGAAAAATTGTATTAATGAAGGCAAAAAGATTCGATTTTGAATTCCCGGCTTCCCATAAATAATTAGAGGCATTTACCCACTTAAGATCCCCGGTAAATAATAGTTTTTTATAACGATAGCCTCCTTGTAATCCAAAAACATAGTCATCCCATTTCACATCCCTTAACCAAACGGCGTTACCCCCACTCACATAAGTGCGTGGCTTATTGGAGATGTGTTGAAACGAAAACCCTAATTTTGTCCAACCTTGATTCCAACTAATGGCAAATGATTGCGCATCATTTCCATGGCCAGCCCCATTCGCTATTATCTGATTATTATTCGTAAACCCTTCTAATACTTGACCATGTTCATACCAATTCCCAGCTGGGCGAGTCAAGTAAGATGGTAATTCTGAGATTCGAATCGCCTCTGCCTCTAATGAAAGGAAAGATCGACTATTCAAGGGATGCAATTTTTTAAATCCGACCATCCAAGCTGACGAGTGACCCATATCTAAATAAAGATCCCGCATATTTTCTTTCGCATCATTATACCCAAATTCCGCATAGATTTCAGCGTGATTTTTAGGCATTAACCACCGCGTAGAAAAGCTTAGAATTTGATCCTTACTCAGCGTATCGTCATTATATTCGTTTTTAAATAGATTGTTCAGAACAGGAAAATAGGTATTCATCACCTTTGCCTCAGGCTTTGAAACTTCGTAATTCTGAAATGCTCTAGATACCGAAAAGAAGATGTTCTTCAAAAACCGCGGCTGGTAGGTTAGAATGATGCCGCTGTATTGACGGTTTTTCGGATTAGCGGATAATTCCCGCGTTTTCAAAGCATTATTTTCAAAGCCTTGCAAGGAGTCTCTTGTCATCCTGCCTAGGATCAATTGAAATTCAAAACTGCCGAGCGGGGTCTTCAGCGGTCTAGTAGTGTTTAGGCTATAATGCAAAAATCCTGCAGCATTGTTCGTCATTAATAACGATGAATAACGTCCAGGACCCCACCATAAATTTTGATTAGAAACTCCCACCGAGATGCCACCTGCCTCTAATCGAACAGAAGATTGGCCTAAACTTAGGCGATTTAAGGAGGGGTTTACTTGGCCCCACGAGTCACTCGTTTGATAATCTGCTGATCCAGTATGAACATATTCCGGTTTAAATTGAATATGCAGAATACTCAAGCGGGCATAGATTCCGGCGCTCGCCTGCATCTGATACCCATTAGAATAAGACATTGCTTGATCATTCCAACCATATGGACGGGAGGTATTCAGCTTTTGGGTGAAAGAAGCAGGCAACAAAATGGCCTGAAAAACTCCTTTCTTAAGACTTTTTATAGAGTCTTTAGCGGTCGGATCTAGTAATCGATATAAGTCTTGGTAACTTTGTTTGCCCGTAGAATAAAAGGGCCTGGCCATCATGGATTGATTTGCATCTACCTTGCCTAGTAACTGTAAGTTTCGTACTTGTTCATCGATGTCTGAGAATCCAATGGGGATTGCGTTTTGGGCCATTGAAAAAAAGGACGTAAACAGCAGGCTAGAAAAAATTATGCGTCGCAAATTCATTGAAAATCGTCCTATTTTTGATAATTTAACAAAGTTATGAATTTATCTGTATCCATGATCACCTTCCAGGGCGCGGCATATGTAAAGGCGCAAATGGATTCGATTTTAGGCCAAAGTATTCCTGTCCATGAGATCATCGTTTGTGATGATGGTTCGACTGATGGCACGCGAGAAATACTTCAGCACTATGCCGCTAACTATCCCCAAATACAACTTTATTTGAATAAAAAGACCCTAGGTACGGTGGCGAATATGCAACAATGCCTTCGGTTGACTAGTGGAGATATGCTATTTTTAGCGGATCAGGATGATGTGTGGGAAGAAGATAAAGTAGAGAAGACTATCGCTTTTTTCGAAAAAAACGCGGGTATAGACGCCGTATTTAGCAATGCCACCCTTATTGACGAGGCGGGAAAAAAGACAGCGCACAGGTCTTTATGGGACATCATTGGATTTCCTTTTTCTGAGGTATCATTAACAGAATTCATTCAGCGGGTAGACAATGTGGTTACCGGGGCTGGATTAGCCATAAAACGAGATGACGCATTTCTGCTAAATGATATCCCCTCCTTACCTGGATTATTACATGACGGCTGGATAGGCTTGTATTATGCCTCACAAAATCGGTTAGCCGCAAACCCCGAGAAGCTTTTTCGCTACCGTATTCATGCAAAACAACAAGTAGGGGGAGAAATGGTAGAAATAGAAAAAATTCGTGCATTTAATATGGCCTTATACGATGGAATCCCCGTGATGAAAGATTTTGCTACGTGGAAATCTTCGATGAAGCGACTCTACACGAATTTGGATTTGCCCTATATGAACAAGGCGAAGATTCAGGAACAAATTGAGATTTACGCAGCATATGGAAAGACTTATTTCCAGCTACGCGCTAGTTTATACCTCTTTGGTAAAGCGATCAGCTAAACGATTCCATTGCATTCTAAAGAGGGAATTAGGCAAAATAAACATTTGTAATACCACAAACCATGCGAGTGAAAATATCCCTATCACCAGCAGTCGCAATAAAAGCGTAGGAACGAAAAGTTTAAAAAGAAAGACAATCCCTAAGTAAGGAATCAAACCGGCTATTTGCTGAAAAAAGACAAGGCTATAATTTGACAAGGCAATTTCCTTACGAGTAAAGAAAATAAATGCCAGACATACCGTTAATTCTGTCAGTAGAATTGTCAACGCTGCACCATTTTCTTGGTAAATAGGCACCAATTGAAAGGCCAAAATGATGCTAATTAACATCCCCATAAATGCGGAAATCAAGATTGATTTATCCTTGCCTACGGCGCTAAGAATTTGGAAGCCAAAAATCCCAGACATACTAATGATCAATATCAAGGGTGCCGTAATTTGTAATGGAAGAATCGCTCTATCAAAAGCCTTACCAAATAAAATATGAATGATTTCAGGTGCGCAGGTGATGATTCCTAGGACTAGCGGCATGGATAGGCTAAGTAACACGTAAAAACATTGTTTGACCATCACAACAAATTCCTCTTTATTACCATGGTGATATAAATTCACTAAACCAGGAAACATAGCCACGGAGATGGCGCTTAAAACCCCGATAAATAATCGATTTAATTTTAAGGCAGAAGAGTAATAACCCACACTCTCATTATCCGCTAAGAAGCCTAATAAAATGGTATCTAAAGAAAAATAAACCGATATCGTGAAAATGGTTAAAAATAACAGCGCTAAAGGTTTCAGATGTTTCTTCAGCTCTAATTTTGCGAATGAAAGGCTAGAAAAGTCCAATAAATCCCACAATCTTTTCCCATTTAATGCGGCTAATACGACGGCCAGCCCCACCTGCATCCGAAAATAATTAACGTAATCATTTGTGCTCCGAATAAATAAAAAAACAACTGCAATAAAGAATAAACGAATCAGCAGTGACCTAATCGCGATAAACTTGAATTGATTCATTCCGGAAAAAAACCATTCTAATTGGAAGACTTGTAGAATAAAATAAAGCAGCGCCCAGTTAAACAAGGTTTTTTCCGCCGATAACTGGGGTAGCCAATAGATAAATGCCAAAAAAATCAAACTTAAAAAAACTGTTCCTAAGGCATTAATGATGAAAATTTCCGTGGCAGTTTTCGTTAACAGCGTACGATCGGCTGCCACTTTTGCCACTTCGCGAACTCCATAAATGGGGATACCAAGAGCCGCTAAAAGAACAAAATAACGAGCGAAGCTTTCTGCAAAATTTAAAACTCCTACGTGCTCAGGACCCAGGGTTCGAGCTAAATAAGGGAAAGTGATCAGCGGGAACAATACCTGCGTAATTGCTAGTAAAACGTTATAAAAGACATTTTTCCGGGTTTCCATTAGCGGTAACTAGCGTCTACAATGAGTTTGTACAAGTTGCGTAACATACGCGGAATACGCTGGATTTTATAAGCCAAAGGTACCCCATGTATATAGCGTCTATCTAAAACCTGCGCATGAAATTCTGAATCAAATAGCTCCGGTTTCTCTGCCGCCATGGCTCGACAAACCTCCTGTAAATGCCGTATTTCCTCTAAATTCGTTTTACCGTTAGAGAATACGCGGTTATCAGTTCTAATGGGGCGAGCATGCTTTAATTGCACTCCATGCACCACAGTCGTCTTCATTTTCCCTATTAGGCGCTGAATCGTAGGAATCAAATACACATCGAGTCCCGTACCGGAAATCGAATGTTTAAAATGAGGTCCCGCAGCCTGAAAAACAGCCTCACTATAGAAAGGGGACATAATTTCCACCCACCACGTGTCTTGGACTAAATAACCTGGCTTATGTAAAAATTGACGCAAATTATAGTAAGAATCGTGATGTAAGCTAGGCTGGAAAACATCTAATTTCTCCAAGTTGGCTATAAAAAAGAGCTTGTTCAGATCGGAAACCGAGATGATTTGATCATCATCTAAAAAGCCTATATATGTCAATGGAGTGGACACCAAGGATGAGTAAATATTTTGCATCACATCGCCCTTGCACTCTGATTTTATGGAGATATAGTGTACCACGGGCATTGGAGCTTCTGATACCGCCCCACTATAATCGTATAGCAACCAATCAAACGCCGGATCCGCATCAAAATGGATGTGATCCATAGGACTCGATTTCCCGTCCCAGGTAATGGCTACGATAGAAGCTGGTTGACTCATATTAACAAAAGTACGATTGTATCGTGTTTCGGCAATAGAAAATCAACCTAATTAATTCAGTGGTCATCAGATTCCAGCGACTCTCCCGTCGAATCAATGAACCTGAGGTTCGCCAGGTAGAAATCACCTCTGGGACAATTGCCCCTAAAGAAATTTCTGTTGGATCCACGAAACGCTTGTACATATCGACTGGGTAAGCAATCTGAGCCGTTTTCTGTAATAAATACTGTGCAGCTTTCGAATTCAGAGAATAACCATAAGCTCCATATACAGATTTAATCAAGGGTTCGCCCACGCCATTTTGAACAGTTGATTTCTTCAGACTCACATAGCCATTCCAGGCACCCCAGAAAAATAGATCATATTTTTTCGCTGGTTCAGCTTTCAAAAGTTCTGGCTTCAACATTCGGCTATCTGATTCTAACACTAAAAAGTGCTCCTCCGACTTATCGCGGGCAATTAAAGACCACACCTTTCGATGACTCAAAATCACGCCAATTTCCGTTGCTAATAAAGCCTTCCCAGTCCGATTGTGAGACTTTTCAATCATCGCGTCTAAAAAAGGAACATGTACTCTAGACGGGAAAATGGGCTCCACTACCTCTAAAGCGGGAATAATAGCGCGCATCTTTTCGACATGAGCAAATCGCTCTGTCTCGTGTTCAGAAAAGAGAACAAAGGCGCGCTTAAACATGGTTAAATTGGTTAAACGTGCTGTATGCGCCAGATGCCAATACATGGGGCGTAAAAAAATCTATTTTGCCCCCTTCCGGGTATAAAACGAAATGCGGTTTTTGGCATAGATAAGCAAGGTGAAGGGGCAAGGAATCAGCCGTGTAGATATAATCTGCAGCTTGAATTAATTCGATTAATTGCTCGAAATTTGAATAATCTTTGCCAAAGCGGGCTACTCTACCCTTCATACGCACAAGAATCGATGCAGGAATTTCTCTTTTAGCCAGTCGTGCATCCGGGAGAATTAACACCTGATTACCCTGTTTACCTAATCCCTGTACTTGGAGGTCATACGCTGCGTAAACCGGATTGCCCGTCTCGAAAATTGATTTAAACTGGTGCCCAGTGAATAGATTCAAAAGGCCTAAGCGTGCGCTCTGTTCTACGTAGTCATTTTGTCCGGGATTTGATTCAATGTAAGCTTTGATTTTCGCGAGTTGACGAAATGTGTCAATGCGCAAAAACTGCTTATTGGTAAATAGATTTAATTGCGAACCTTGGATTCCAAAATCTACAAATTCTATCTCACGCGGCGAAATACAAGCTCTAGAAACAAGTGCCTCGTACAAAGGTTTCAAATGCAAAGACGCAATCACTTCATCCGTGGGTGCTAGGCCTTGCACCGCTATTGCAAAATCTCCGTAAGCGCGCAAAAGAAACACCCGACGCATTATTTATCCGTATAAAGGTAGAGGCAAAGAAAAACACCTACAAAAATGCCCGCTAATAAACCAATTAAAGACAGAAGCCAAAACGATTTGCGGTCATCCATTAAAGGATACTTAGGAACATCTAACAGTTGAATAACAGGAGTCTGAGAAACAAGGGCGATGCGGCTCATCTCTAAATTCTTAGTCACCTCGGCATAGATACTGAACACAATCGACTTGTCGCGAGAGCTAACTTCCGCTGGTACGGACATGGACTTATAAGCCACGTTCGGATCTAAAATTTGGAAAGAAGCTGCATTGTATGATTTCGCATTTAAAACCCGCAATAAAGAGTCTCCTCGCGCTTGCAATCGCTTTACATTCGCTAGGGCACTACTCGTCTTCACGTTCACGTAATAAGTGGTTGTCTCTCTCAAAAGACGCTCGGAAAAATTCTTTGAAAAAATCTGGTTTTGCGAAACAATACTAATCTTAAAAATAGACCCCTTCTTATTTAATCGATCAACGGAAACGTTCTTCTTAGCAATCCGCTCATACATCACATACAATACAGAATCTTGGTAAACCGTGTGTGGCGCTGAAACAGCAGATGATGCAGCGGATGGGCTCGAATTCACGGCACTGTCTGTCGCAATTGCTGCGGGAATAGCAAATGAGACGGGTGATGGAAGTTCCTCTTGTAAGCCTGAAAAATCTACATATAAATCGGCTAATGTCTTCCCTGAAGTACCCGATATAGGCGTGAGTAATACTTTTTCAATGATCATTCGAGATTTAATGATATCGAGAATATTGTCACCGGAAAATAGACTCGATCCACCTCCACCTAAATTTCCAAGGTCTAATCCGACCTGGGAAGCGATGCCGGCAAGACCCCCACCACCAGCAGATTTCTCCTCTAGAATGAAGGTAGTCGATGCTGCATAGGCTGGTTTTTGAAAGGCCCGATAAATGATGGGAATCACAAGACCCAAAACAGCACAAAGTGCTATTAACTTCCCTTGTGAACGCAAATAGCTAAAGAAGCCTTTAATTGTTTCAATAACATCTCCCAGAACAATTGTTTTCTTTTCTGCCATTATTTCACCGTGTTAATTAAGGCGATAATTAAACCCCCTAAGGATGCTAAGCCGGTCCCTAAAGCTATATACTCAGGAGTCGAAATAGGGATTTTCTCTTTCTTAGCGGGAACATAAACCTCCGCTCCTGGTTCCAGGCTAGGGTAGAAGTGGAAGAATAAAAAATGCTTCGTGGTTTTAATCTCACCGTTAGGACGTACCATGTAGGCATAACGACGAGATGCATTAGGGGCAAACCAGCCTGATTCGGCAATTAATCGGCGGAAGCCTAAATCATTTCGATAGGCCACTTGACGGGGAACATTAACTGCCCCAAATGTCTGCACCGTTTGAGTTAACTTAGGTACTTTAATGACATCCCCTTCCTCTAAAATAATATCGTAAATAGATCCTGGACGTTTCATGGCCTCATCTAAACGAATACCTACGGGTTTTTGATCTACTAATAAGCCATTGACATTAGAGGCAATTTTCGCCGTATCAGTTGCTGAGAAGGAATTATTTGAACTCCTTTTCGACTGATTCGAAATCGTATTGATCTTAGAAGAGAACAAAGCATCATCCGCTGATGTCTGATTAACGCGCGTCTTCCTAATTAAAATGGCCCCTGTCGAATAACCTGATTGTTTTAAACCACCAGCACGCGAAATGATATTAGAAAGTCTCTCCTTGTTGCCAGATAAACTATAATTACCCGGATAAAGCACTTCACCTTCCACTGACACAGAAATTTGTGATCGATAGCTAGGTGATTTACGTACCGAAATGATATCGAAAGGTTGTAGAACGAAGTTCAAATCCTCTGCTTTCGCACTTCCTAAATCAATGGATTGAATAATGGAATAAGCCGTAGTGTCAGAAGTAGACTTAGTAGAAAGTCTGCGTGAAACTTCTATGCGTGAACGCGAAGCCCCTTCTTTAAAGCCATCCGCTAGCAGAATGACATCTTGCACACGCATATTATCAGCATATTCAAACGTGGAGGGGCGATTCACCTCTCCGTTAATAGTCACGGAATACTTCTCCCGTAAGCCTGTCAACGAATAAATATGGATTTTATCTTCGCGTTGCAAACGAATATCCGTTTTGCCGCTTAAGACTTCTTTAACGTTAAAATGTAATACGGTAGGAGTTAAATCGGGATTTAATCGACTTAACAGGGCCCGGTCGGTAAAAGCATTTTCTTTAACGCGCACTGCTAATAGCAAATCTTTTAAGTTAGCAAACTCGTTTAAGCCGTATTCCCCTGGATAATAGACCGCTCCATCGATAGACGTTCTGTTTGTATAGGTTTTTGCCAAAGCATCCACGACTAACGTATCTCCCGAATGTAAATTAAACGAAGCTAAGGATTCTGACTTCACTGATTGTACCTCAAAACCTGTTGTGCCCATGCGCTTCACGCGAATTCGCTCTTTATAGGCCCCATCTGCAAATCCACCCGCATAACGCAAGATGTCAGCTGCATTTTCTCCTTTTTTCAAATCAAACAAGGCATTTTTCTTCACAGAACCAGTCACCACCACGCGAGACTCGTAGGTCCCCACGCGAATCACATCATCATCTTGTAAGATCCTATTTTTAGACAAATCCCCTTTTAATAAGAAATCATATAAGTCTAAGGAAGTAATGGTTTTTCCGTTACGAACAAGCTCGATCTTACGGAATGAACCTAGATCCGAAGGACCTCCAGACGCATACAAAGCATTCATTAGGGTAGAAAGAGATGAAACAGTGTAGTTACCTGGCTTCTTAACTTCGCCCACTAAGGTCACTCGAATAGAGCGCAATTGACCTAAGGTAACCATCACTCGCGTGCTGCCTCCAGCAATAGTCGTATAGATTTTACCAGCAGACTCGCGAATGCGAACCTGTGCCTCATCGATCGTCAAACCACTTACTTTAATAGGTCCTAGATTAGGGAAGCGAATATAACCCTCCGTACTCACTTTCAATTTTTTCGTGCTCTCACTTAGGCCGTAAATATCCACGATCAACTCATCTCCCACTCCAATTACATAGTTGCGGGGAGTAGAAATACTAAGATTAGGCTCGAAACTTAGGTTTTGATTTTCAAAGATCTCCGCACCAAACACCCGTAAAGATGAACTAGCAAAAGAACCAGATGGACTAGAGATTCCAATATTCTTTCTCGGGATGGTTACCTCCTCAGAGGTTTTAGTGCGGTATCCATTCTCAGATTTCCCACTCAATGGGTCCAGAGAGGCAATACGGCGATTTAACACAATAATCTGATCCGGAGGAACCCCCTTCTCTTTCAAGGTTTGTTCTACCTCTTGAGGCGACATCCCCTGTAATTTGTATTTCAACATGATCTGAGCTAGTTGCTGATCGCTGATATTGTTTATATCTACTGGAATATCTTGCGCAATAGCAGGCAAGGTTAGTAAGAATAATATAAGTATTCGGAATGCTTTCATGTCTCTCATTTTTAGGTCATGCCTAAAGGCATTAAACCAATTTACAAAAGTACCATTTTATTTTATGAAGCCGTGAAAAAATTATTAAAAGGGAAAACCCTGCATTATTTTCGATCTCGCAATTTAGTCATGGGCGATTCGAAATAGGTATAAATCAGATGTGCAATACCGATGACGAGGCCCCAATAAAGTAAGTAGCGAATTCCCCCTTTCCAGGCGCGTGATTCAATGAATAAACTCCAAGGAATTTTACGCAAAATCCAGCTTTGGACTAATGACAAATTAATCAGGTACATCGCATATGAATGTACACTTACAAAGGTTATTACAGAGGGGATAAAACCTGGTCGTGGTTTATATTTTGACAAAAAAGGCAATAAACAAATTGCCGCTATGGAATTATGTGTAAACGAAAATACTGCCTGAAAAATCCCAATTTTAGGCATAAGTACGGGCAAAAGGAATTTAGAAGAGAGAAATAGCAAACACCCTATTATCAATAATGCTTTCGGAAATCTATTCCACGCTGCAGGCTTATAATGATACACATAGGCCGCTAAAACGCCAAACATGATCCCATCAAGACGCCCTAGTACTTGTTTTCTAAACACATTATCCCACAACTCTTCAGAAATAGCTGTATAGTTTAGAAATTGAACATAGCGATAACTGGTTACCACCGTAATGAGGGTGATGGCTGTAATAAGGATCGCCGCTCTAGAAGAGATTTTTAAATAATTCCATTGCAAGAAAATTAGCAATGGAACGAACAAATAAAACCACTCTTCTACAGAAAGGGTCCATGCCTCTGGAAAGAAAATAGGATGAATGGTATTGAAATTTTGGAAAAAGACAAAGTAAGGGGCTGCTACACTAGCATCAAACCGATCTGAAAATAAAACCTCGATAAGTAATACAAGTGTTAATACCAAAAAGTAATTAGGTAGCGTCCTGTACCATCTCCGCTTCCAGAAATCTAGCAGATCAAATTTGCCCTCCTTTTGAAGCAATTTGATTAAAATTCCACCGATTAAAAACCCACTTAATGCAAAAAAGATCGAAACGCCATCGAAGACCATCCAATCAGTCCACTTTCTTAATTCTGGAGTGAGTAGCAAACCCCCGTGGTCTATGATCACAAATAAGATGGCTGCGGCTCTTAAAATGTCTAAGCCTAAAACTCTATGCGGATCCAGATGTAATTTCAAGGCTGATTTCATTTAAGTTTTTTCATCCAAAATGCCCCAGGCTCTGAGAAGGGGAATTGTCCTAACACCGGACATTGGGCTGCCAAAGCATCGAAATGGTGGTGTTTTAAATAATTAAGTGCTCCTATAATTTCAAATGACCCATTAAAGGATAAAAAGGCCTCCAGTAAATATTGCTCATTCCAAAAATGGTGATTTTCAATTACCCACTTTTCTGGATAGTCCTTTGGAGTAAAAATATCATGGATATGAATTAGTACGCCCGGCTTTAATAGCGGTAAAATTGTTAAATATTCATGCAGCACATCGCCTTGCGGTCTGATGATGTGAGAAGAATCAATAAATAAAATATCATTTTCCTCTAGGCTTTTGAATACAGACAGATCTATTTTCTCCACCCGCTCTCTGCTCACCTCTATCCCTAATTCTTCTAACCAGGGTTGCTCGAAAGGTTCAATGCAGCTATGCTTGCATTGATAGGAAGGGTTAGATTGCTGATTTTTTCTGATCGCATTTTGGGCCATCAGCGTAGAGTTTCCGCTTCCTATTTCGATGAGTTTTTTAGGCTGAAAATGACGAATCATCTGGTAGAGATATTCGCTATCTCCTGGTCCATAGGAATCATTAAAGTAATAATAGGATGCCTTATTTTCTTTGTGTAGAGGAAAGGCCTTTAATTCCTCTGCATACTGAAAGTCGTTTAATAAACTAAGCTGACCCTTTTCATTTAGATCAATAGCTGCTAACGTGCGGTCCTCCGTTAATGGCCTTTCTAGGTACTTGCCCGGATTAATCATGGGCTCATAATAATGATCTAAAATAGGGAAGACACCCACTTTCATGAATAGAAAATCACTGAAAGGACTTGACCCTTTACTCCTCACAAACTTCATCCAGATGGCCGAAGCTAAGGTGAGTGGAGACGTTAAAAAAAGGAAAGCTTTACGTAATTTGTTTTTCATTGGTTACGAAGTTAGGAATTGCCGTACATTTATTGACTAATTCATCTCTATAATTGTTAATTTTGGCCAAAAGAATTTCCCCCAAAGAATCACCATCCCCGCATGCAAAACACCTTGCCTACACATGAGTTACTCGGAATTCGGTATACCGCATCTGATTACGAGCATATCACGCAGGCCATTATTGCGCATGCCATTGCCAAGCAATCCATCGGGGTCAGCGCCTTAGCGGTACATGGGCTGATCGAAAGCTATCAAAATCCACAATTAACTACCTTAGTAAATTCCATCCATTATGTGGTGCCCGATGGGCAACCCATTAAGTGGTGTTTAAATTACTTTTACAACACGCAGCTGAAGGATCGGGTATATGGCCCTACCTTAACCTGGAAGGTGTTAGCACAAGCAAATGAATATAAACTGCGGGTATATCTGTATGGAAGTACGGAGAAAACTTTGCAAAAATTTGAAGAGAATATTAGTCGAAACTTTCCGAAACTTCAATTAGTCGGGCATCACGTGGATCGATTTCGTGAAGCTACTCCAGCGGAAGATGAGCAAGACATTCAAAAGATCAATCAGTCTGGAGCTCAGCTCATTTTAGTGGGGAGAGGATGTCCTAGGCAGGAGATCTGGGTGGCAGAGCACATTGGTAAAATTCCAGGTGTCATGATGGCAGTGGGTGCGGCGTTTGACTTCCATGCCCAAACCCTGAAGCAGGCTCCCGCTTGGATGCAAAATAATGGCCTGGAATGGCTTTTTAGGCTTATTCAGGAGCCAGGAAGGCTCTGGAAAAGGTATTTGTTCACGAATTCTACATTTATTTATTTAATTTTATTGAAAATAGTCAAGCTTCACAAATGAGAAAAATTTTAGTAACTGGTGCAGGAGGATTAATTGGAAGTGAAGTTGTTCGTTTCTTTTGCCAAAAAGGACTAGAAGTCATCGGCATCGATAATAACATGCGCCAGGTGTTTTTTGGCGAAAAAGGAGATACAACCTGGAATATTTCAAAACTCGAAAAAGAAAATCCAAACTTTAGAAATCATGCCTTAGATATCCGCGATCGTGCAGCGGTCGCAAAATTCATCTTAGACATTCAACCCGATGCCATTGTTCATACGGCGGCACAACCCAGTCATGACCTAGCCGCCTCCATGCCCTTTGAGGATTTTGATGTCAATGCGGTAGGTACCCTGAATTTGTTAGAAGCCACCAGAAGATATAATACTTCCGTCCCTTTTGTCCATTTATCGACGAACAAAGTCTACGGCGATAATCCCAATTTCCTAAGTCTCATGGAGAGCGAAACAAGATACGACTATGCCGATGAGGCCTATTTCGATGGGATTAATGAATCTTTCAGTATCGATCAATGCAAGCATTCCCTATTCGGCGCCTCTAAAGTTGCCTCTGACATATTAGTCCAGGAATATGGTCGCTATTTTAATATGCCCACCTGTTGTTTACGTGGCGGATGTTTAACTGGTCCTAATCATAGTGGAGTTGAATTACATGGCTTTTTAAGCTATTTAATTAAATGCAATGTCCACGAAATAGAATACAAAATTTACGGGTATAAGGGGAAGCAAGTCCGAGACAACATTCATTCCTATGACGTCGCGCGCTTTATTGATTTATTTATCCAAAACCCCAAAGTAGCCGCCGTCTACAACATAGGCGGAGGACGCGAAAACTCGATCTCCATCCTAGAAGCATTCAAACTCATCGAAAGCATTTCAGGCAAACCCATGAAATACACCTACCTAGATGAAAACAGAATAGGCGATCACATCTGCTACATATCAGACTTACATAAAATCAAATCAGATTACCCCAGTTGGAACATCACGAAAGATCTCAAAACTACCTTTCAAGAAATCAATGATTCGTGGAGTGGAAAGGAAATGGTTTAAAACTAAAAAAGGGAGCGATGCTCCCTTTTTTGTTTTCCAAAATAACGTTCCGTTAATGACTAACCCCTTTACTACCCAGCACAATCGTAAATGTCCTCACCACTATCACCAAATCAAACCAAACCGACTTTCTCTCTAAGTACTCTGTCTCCAACGCTACCTTAGCCTCAATAGAGATCTCGTCGCGCCCATTAATTTGTGCCCAGCCAGTGATTCCTGGCTTCAATTTGTCTGCCCCTGCTGCGACCCGTAAGGCCATTAAATCGTCTTGGTTATACAAGGCCGGTCTAGGCCCCACAAATACCATTTCTCCTTTGATGATATTGATTAGGTTAGGTAATTCGTCCAAACTCAATTTCCGCAACACCCCTCCTATTCTCAACAAATAGGAGGCAGGATTTTCTAATAAATGCGTCGCGACATTCGGCGTACTCTTCTTCATGCTTCTGAACTTGTAGATATTAAAGAAAGTATAATTAATGCCTACTCGTTTTTGTTTGAAGAATATGGGCGATCCATCTTCAATGAATATGGCCAAAGCAACAGCTAGAAAGATAGGTGACAGAATTATCAGAACGATGAGGGCGAATAAACGGTTAAACATTATCAGCAAAAGATTTAAATGTTTGCATTAATCCCTCTTTAGATGAGACGGGTAATTGCTTGCCTAAGGCTTTTTTAATCTTAGTGTTACTTACTATGTAGCTCTCAGTAAGTTTCTGTAATCGCTCAGAATTAAGTGGCAATTTTAATAAATCGCCAGCACGTGATAGCACCTTTACGAGGTTCTGACTCAGATTCAAAATTCTTGCTTGCTTTCCTTTTGATTCGGCAATCATTTTAATTACTTCATTTGTAGATAGTGGAATATCATCTGCTACATTATAAACTCCAGATGGAATATCTTCTCTTTCAATTAACTCTTTAATTATAAAGCAAAGGTTTTCAATTGATAGGTAGGATCGGGAGTTTTTAAATAATCCTAGCGGCCAAGGCAAACCTTTAGATACTAAACTGTAAAGCAAATTAAGATTCCCTTTATTCCCTGGGCCATGAATCATACAAGGACGTAATATATAAACTCGTTTGCCTTCTGGAATTGGCTGAGAAAGAATATACTGCTCTGCTAATAATTTACTCTTTCCGTAGTGAGTGATTGGATTGGGAGTGACATCTTCCGTCAATTCGCCATCAACTTCATCGGCTACGGCTTTAACAGAGCTTAGAGTAATGAATACTTTCGCATCTGAAGTTAAAAAAGCATCAAATATATCTTTAGTTAATTCAGTATTAACTTTGTAATATTCATCAGAAGATGAAACATTTTTTAGATCGTGGGCTTTGCCGGCTAGATGAATAACTACATCTTGATGAACCTGAACTAAAGTTCCTTTTTTATAAGTTTCAAATTCATAAATGGAAGAGAAAAGTTTTATCAAATTACTCCCAACAAATCCAGCCCCCCCTGTTATAAGTATACTCTTCATAATTAATCTTATAAAGATTTTAGAAGATTAGCGTATTTTGACACAACTACTTTCTTTGAGTAATTTTTTATAATCTCCTCATAGCCATTATTACCTAACCTTAATCTTAATTCTTTATCAAAAGCTAACTTTCTAATTGCCTCAGTAAAATTTACATTTCGATTATTCGTAATAAGTTCTGAGCAATTAATATCCTTTAAAAAATTATACAAAGGAGTATTTTCTCCGGTTACAACTACAATTGGTTTTGCACACGCCATAATTGTATACACCTTAGATGGAAATCCTTCTTGCTCCATTTGCTGATTTATTGCAATAAAATGTATATCAGCGTAATTATTTATGATGGGAATAAGCTCCCTGCTTTGATAGGGAAAGATTCTAACATTAGATAAATTTTGATTCTGGACTTCTGTTTCTAGATACTCTTTTCGTACTCCTTCTCCAATTACCCAAAACTCTACATTATCTTTTAAAAGTTCTTTAGCTGCGAACAAAACAGGTTCCCAATCTTGAAAAAAACCGATGTTACCTGCATAAAGTATTTTAATTTTTCCATTATCACCACCGAAAATAGAAGGTAATTCTAGCTTTTGTACTAATGGCTTATATAATTCAGTATCTACAAAATTTGGTATTATTTTAAGTTTGCTGGTATCAGAAAATCTTGATGAAATTGTAGCATAAAATACTTCATCAATTGTGGTAACTGCAGCAGAATAGTTATAAATAAATTTCTCAAATAATTTAAGAAGATTTATGATGATTGGAGATTTTAAACTCCCTTGATTAATCAACAAATCTGGATAAATTTCTTGGACATTATAAACCGATTTTGCTCTTTTTAATTTCGCAATTAACAAAGAAATAAAACCAATACTTAGGGGAGGAGAAGGGCTAAGAACGAAATTGATTTTTTTAATTGAGAAACCAATAAACAAAGACAGAATGTGCCAATAAACAAAAGACATTAATCTCTTAACCGTACTTTTGTATTTTTTTAGTGGTATATGATATACCTGAATACCCTTAAAGTCACTTTGACAATACAATCCAAACAACTTTTTAGCTATTGGTTGCTTAACCAATTCCGACTCAATTAAATTGTAATGTGGAGTTGTTGTTAAAACAACAACATCAAATCCATTTTCAACAAGCCCAAGAGCAATATCATTGTATAAATAGGCTGTAGATACTCCATCAGGACTAAATACAATAGAATGAATTAATACCTTTTTTAAATTTCTTCGCTCCAAACTACTCTTTTGATATAATCAACATAACTAACAATTATTCGAACGACTTTATCTGAAACATTTGGCATAGAATAATCTGCAACATATCTAAACGACCTTTCATCACCTCTTTTTTGTGTATCTAGCTGAATTAATCCTTGTAATATTCTCTCGGGATTCAGTCCAACCATCATAACTGAAGCTTCTTCCATCGCTTCAGGTCGCTCATGTGCTTGTCTCAAGTTTAATGCTGGGAAATTCAAGATGGAAGATTCTTCTGAGATTGTTCCGCTATCTGATAAAACTGCTTTAGAATGTAACTGTAAAGCATTGTAATCATTAAAACCCAAAGGCTTTAACAACTGAATATTTTTATGCAGAACAATTTCTTTTGCATCAATCATTTTTCTAGTTCGAGGGTGCGCACTTACAATTATGGGTAAATCATATTTGTCAGCTACTACATTTAGGCTAGTAATTAAACTGTTAAAATTAGTTTCATTACTTATATTCTCCTCTCTATGAGTTGATACTACAAAATATTTATTGGGTTCTAAGGATAGACGTTCTAAAACATTTGAAGACTTTATTGATGGCAAATAATGACTCAACACTTCAAACATCGGAGAACCTGTTTTAATAATTCTATCAGCAGACATGCCTTCCCTTAAAAGATATTCACGAGCGATATCACTATAAGTCATATTTATATCTGAAATATGATCTACTATCTTACGATTAGTTTCTTCAGGTACCCGTTGATCAAAACAACGATTACCTGCTTCCATATGGAATATTGGTATGTGTCTTTTTTTAGCAGGAATTGCACATAAACAACTATTTGTATCCCCTAAAACTAAAAAAGCATCAGGTTTTAATTCTTCTAATAAAGGATCAATATTTATTAGAATTTTTCCAATTGTTTCTATGGGAGTAGCTCCTGCAGCATTTAAAAAATAGTCCGGCTTCCGAATCGCTAAATCATCAAAAAATATTTGATTTAGTTCATAGTCGTAATTTTGACCTGTATGAACAATTAAATGCTCAATCGCATCAGAAGAATCTAAGGCATTCATGACTCTTGCTAATCTAATGATTTCAGGCCTTGTGCCTACAACAGTCATCACTTTTAACTTATTCATAATTATACTATTTCGAAATATGTATCTGGACTATTAGGATCAAATGGTTCATTAATCCAAAAGATAGTGTAAAGGATATCATCCCCAATATTTTTAATATTATGCGTATACCAAATAGGCATATCTACATATGCTGGATAATCACCATCTAAATAAAATTCATGAACATCATCAGTGCCTATTCTTCTTAATTGAATCAATGCTTTACCTTTAATAACAGCAAATCGCTCAATTTTTCTTGTATGATAATGGTTACCTCTTGTAATTTCAGGAAAGGTTGTAGAAAATGACGTTTGACCTGGAATTCCCTGCCGAGCAATTTCTACAAATCCTCCTCTAGCATCTAAGTGTTGTATAAATTTCTTTGGGAAATAGGATGCAATATCCATGTAACACCGATAAGTATTAAAAAGCTTTAATTCAAACTCATTTTGAAGGACTGGAATCTCACCTGTTTCTTGATATGAGTTTCGAAAATATTTTAAATTGGCCAATATTTCCGAAACTTTTGCTTCTGCTGTGTGGGGTATTAATAATTCATGTGTATCGTCTTTATCTCGAATGACTTGAATGATTTTTTCAACCAATTCTCCAACATAAATCAATTTTAATTCTCCATCTACGTCAATTTTAGGGGTTTCACCTTTTGCTATTTGATGACAAAATGTAGCAACAACGGAGTTATAATAGGGTTGACCAAAAGGTCCAAATACGTTGGGTATAATTAAACCTGTTAATTTCCCTTTATTCTGATTCGCCCATTCTGAGAGTAAGATTCTACATTCTTTTTTAGACTTCCCATACAGATTATCGCGTTCTTCCTGAGTAGAAGAAGAGATGATCAAATGAGCTTTACTTTCTGTTCTTTCTAATGCTTTAATTAAATTTTTAACTAAGGAAGTATTGGTTTCATAGATAACCTCAGGTTCATTATGACGATTTAACGCAGCCAAGTGAACAATTACATCGCATGAAAAAACAAAAGCATCTAATTTTAACGATTCGTTAAAATAGCTTTTTTCAAATTCTACTAAAGAAAATTCGTCTTTATATAGACTTAAGGTCTGGTACAAATGATAACCTATAAACCCAGTGTTTCCTGTAATACCGACCCTAATCATTGTAATATAAAATTTTAATTGACCCCAATAATTTAAGATTAAACCATAAACTCATCAACCTCTTCACCAAATATTTCTTTTCTCACAATTGCCAATTTTGAAATAAGACTTTTCACTCCATCTACATCTAATCTTTGTGTATTGTGCGAATGATAATCCTCAATTTCAGCCATACTTTTCTCTCCTTGTGAAAAATACATAGAGTAATTTAAATCTCGATTATCTGCAGGAATCCGATAGAAATCTCCCATGTCCTCAGCTTTAGCCATTTCCTCTCTTGTGCATAGCGTTTCATACAATTTTTCGCCGTGACGTGTACCAATGACATTAATGTCATTATCAGCTTTCGCTAAGTCCTTTACGGCTTTAGCTAGCTCTCCTATCGTTGCCGCTGGTGCTTTATTTACAAACAAATCTCCTTGATTACCATTTTTAAAAGCAAATAAGACTAAATCAACAGCATCGTTCAAACTCATTAAAAAACGAGTCATATTGGGGTCAGTAATTGTTAATGGTAAACCACTCTTTATTTGATTAATAAAGAGCGGTATGACAGAACCCCTTGATGCCATTACATTGCCATAGCGAGTTAAACAGACAATCGTATTTTGTAAATTCCTGGACTCTGCAATTGCTACTTTTTCCATCATTGCTTTGGAAATACCCATTGCATTAATTGGATAAGCAGCCTTATCAGTACTCAAACATATTACTTTCTTTACATTATTTTGCCCTGCCGCTTTTATAACATTCTGAGTGCCTTCTACATTAGTTTTTACTGCTTGCATAGGGAAAAACTCGCATGATGGAACTTGCTTTAACGCTGCAGCATGAAAAATATAATCAACTCCACGCGTTGCTGGCTCAACACTATCATAATCTCTAACATCACCAATGAAAAACATCAACTTAGAATTCTTTAATTGATTCCGCATATCATCTTGCTTTTTTTCATCACGAGAAAAAATTCTGATTTCCTTAAAATGATCGGTAACCAAAAAACGCTGTAAAACAGCATTACCAAATGATCCTGTGCCTCCAGTTATTAAAAGTATTTTATTTTTTATTTCCACTAGTCTTCAATTTTAAATATTTTATTTTTTTCTATTTGTGAAGGATAATTTATTAATACTGCTTTATAAGGCCCCTTGAAAACAAAAAGACTGCCTGCTGCAACTCCAATTACACCGTGTTTATCAATCACTTTTTCAATGTCAACAAGAGAACCTGCTCCTCCCAAAACAGTTAAAGGGATAGAAATTGATTCTGCTATCTTTTCAATCAAAGCCAAATCATACCCTTTCATTACCCCATCTTGATCAATGGAGTTTATTATTATCTCCCCAGCACCAAGCAGTTCTAATTCTTTTGCAAATTTTATGGGGTTGATTCCTGTAGATTTTTTGCCATTGTGTGTGTATACCTCATATCCTCCCAATAATTTTTTTTTAATATCTAAAACAACAATGACACTCTGAGAGCCAACTCTTTCTGCTATTTGGGTCACTAATTGAGGGTTTTTGACAACAGCGCTACTTAAAGCAATTTTTTCAATCCCTAAACCAAAAATTTTTTGTGCTTGTTCAATAGTTTTAACCCCACCTCCATAGCATAATGGCATTCGGGACTGGTTAGCTAGCTTTTCAATTAAAATATAATCTGGCTCTTTGTTTAATACTGTTGCATCAATATCAAAAAATGCTAATTCATCTACCTCTTTTTCATTAAAAATTCGAACTGCATTGATGGGGTCTCCAACATATTTGGGAAATTTAAAATTAACAGTTTTAACTAAGCCCTTGTCATGAAGCAATAAACTTGGAATAATTCTAGGACGTAACATTGTTAGAGCTTTGCAAAGTTGTGTAATAATTTCTCTCCATTTTGATGACTTTTCTCTGGATGAAATTGAATTCCATATATATTATTATAATTTACTGCAGATGTAAATGTTATTCCATAATCTGAAACAGCAATACTTTCATGCGGATTATTACATTTAAAATAAAATGAATGTAAAAAATAGAATATGGCGTCTTTTTCCAATCCCTCAAATAACAAATTGCCATTGACTGGTTTTACATCATTCCATCCCATATGGGGGAGCTTAGTGCGGTGACTAATAAGATTTTCGTCAAATTTTAAGATATCAGCATCTATCCAACCTAATCCATCGGATTTACCTTCTTCACTACAATTTCCCATCATTTGCATCCCCACACAAATTCCAATTATCGGGACACGTTTTTCTATGACTAATTCATCCAACTTTTCCCGCATTCCTGAATTATTTAATTGACTCATGGCATAGTCAAACGAACCAACCCCAGGTAATATTAGTTTTTCGGCATCTAGTAATTCACTACTAGTTTTGGCTATTTTGGTGGGGATATTAAGTCTTTTGTATACATTTTGGAAAGCGAATATATTTCCAACCCCATAATCGATTAGAGTTATCATCTGAAAAGGCGTTTTTCAAGTCCAAACTTTTGCATGATTTGAGCTCCGATTCCGATCAACTTTATTTTATTTTTGTAATCATGAAATGTTTTGTTTTGCCCCTCAAAAATTTCCTGCAACTCCACTCTTGTTAAATCTAATTTATCAGCT
Source organism: Cytophagaceae bacterium (assembly GCA_947494535.1). Taxonomy (GTDB): domain Bacteria; phylum Bacteroidota; class Bacteroidia; order Cytophagales; family Spirosomataceae; genus Aquirufa. The sequence goes on along the minus strand of CANLVU010000006.1, from coordinate 22,445 downwards.
ACATAGTCAAATTCTTTCTGCAAAAATTCCTCTGATAACTCTGGCTTAGAAATACGCTCTAGCGCTTCCTTTCTAGTCATTTGACCGGTTAATATTAGACTTGAGAAATGCGCGCGCCTTTTTTCAAATCCAAACTTACGGGGTAGCCAGAAATCTTCATAAAATCGCGTAAATCTAGATTCATGATGCTTATGTTGAAAAGGCTCCCAACCATATTTATCCATTAAAAGATTTTCAGCGTCAGATTTTTTATAGGGTATTAAATTAAGAGGCTTAAAAACCTGCATTCCTAATATATACCTGTAATATAATTTGTAAGACAGAATATCAACTAAAGGGAATGTCTTAAGTGCCCTCTTACCAAATTTAGAATGAATATCTTTAACTAAAAGGGTATCAATGCCAGGGAACCCGCCCCATTCTTCAGGTTCTCTACAACATTCCGTAGAGAAATTCCCTCCAGTTAAAACATATTTAATTTTATTTTTTTTAGCAAACTTATATAGTCCTGAAAAGAAAGCATAATCTTGTGGAAGATCTTGGTCAGCAATTTGAGATTTAAGAAATGCTACTTGTAAATCTTTCATTTCCTCCCAATTAATCACCTCTGTGTATAAATCTAAACCTAAGCCATTACACAATTTCTCAATATTACCAACAGCTCTATCTGTATTCCATCCTGCATCAACATGAAATAATAATGGCCTTAAACCCATAATCTCTTTAGCAACATAAGCTACATAAGAACTATCTAACCCTCCACTTAAACCTATTATACAATCAAAATCTTTTCCCTTACCTTCTTTTTTTATTTTATCGGATATTTTAATTAATTCGGCATAGCCTTTTTCATTTGTATCCCAATTTGGCAAAATTGTCTCAATAAAATTAGTATAGTAATCACTTTCTCCTTTTTCGTTAAATACTATAGAGATATCTGAGGTATCCATGATTGTTTTTGAGCACATTTGATAATGACGAATATTCATATTAATACTTTTGTTTATAATGACCCAAACATTTTTTTATTTGCGCTCAATGATTCAGAATTATTTAAAAAAACTGAAAAATTATTTCTTATTCTGAACCTCATATCATTTTTCTCTTCAATTGAAAAATTAGACATTCGATATATTGCATTAATAAATAACTCTGGTTCTTTTAAAGAAAAATCCCAACCAAATTCTTTGTTTTCTAAATCCCTCCAAGGAGTATTATCACTCAATAAGACAGGAGTACCGACAGATAAGGATTCAACAATTACATGACCAAAATTTTCCGCAAAAGTTGGCAAAAACATTAAATCATAATTAGATAATACTACTTTAACATCATCTTTTGCAACTGAACCTTTGTATTCTACGATTACATTATCAGGGAGATCGCTTATTTTCCCTTTACATATTTCCCAAATATAACTATCTTCAATAGGACCATATATGTGGAATACAACATTAGAATTAATTTTCTTTAAAATATCTAAAGCAAACTCAAGATTCTTATCTTTAGATATTCTTGATAAAAAAACAACATAAAGGTTATAGCTATTTTTTGAAATTATATTAATTATTTTTTTTTCATCAAATACTCTCTTTTGTGCTAGATTAAGTGCTACGTGAACCATGTGAGACTCAATATCCAAATTTTTAACAATTGATTTCTTTTCAATTTCAGTTGATGCATGCCAAAATACATGTTTATACAAACTAACATTTTTTGCAAAAAATAAAAACCATTTCTTTTTTAATTTTTTAAAATCCAACGCTTCGCTGAATGACTCACCACGCGGAGCTAGAATAATTGTTTTTGATTTTAATAAACCAATTTTGCTAGCCAAAACAATAGAAATTGAAAAAATAGGACTAAACAAACTATTTAAGTAGACAACATCTGCTTTTGAATTATTTACATGTAATATCAATCTGTAAATACTGAAAAAGCCAGGACTAATATATAGAACATTAAAGTTAGGTTTCTTAATCCAGGAATTAAATTTAATATTATCATATGGTTTATTATCCCCCATATCTCGGTCTGATGTCAATACTTCAAACGTAAAATCACAAGATAAATTTTCTATCAAGTTAATAACTGAAGTCAATGGACCACCAAGTTTAAAACCCGGTAAAAAATGAGGAATTAATACCAGAATTTTTTTCTTATTAATACTTTCTAAATTCATTTTTCCATAAAAACTTAAATACTATAAATTAAAATAAAATATTTAAAAAATATTAATGAAACATGTTGGAGTTTTTAAGTTTAAAATAATGATCCATGTCTCTATACTTGAAAACTTGAGCAGGATTTCCTCCAACAATTGCCCCAGCAGGTACATCTTTAACAACTACTGCACCAGCCTGAATAATTGCTCCTTCTCCAATTGTAACTTCGCCTAAAATTGTAACTTTATCTCCAAACCAAACATTTTCTTTAATAAGAACAGGTTTTTCAATATGAGTTTCATCATATGGTATTCTTTTACCAAAATCATAATTGTGAATACTAGTAATAATTAAACATCCAGTTCCGGAATGAAAATTATCACCAATCACGACCCTTCCGATACCATTTACAATTAAACCATTGAAATTAGGGTTCTTCCCGAGGTGAGTTTCACTTGATAAACGGGTAGGACCACCGACAGATATTTCATTACAATGTGATTTAACTTGATATAGCACAATACGACCACGGATGTATCTGATAATAAAATGAATAATCAATTTGATTCTAATAACCATAACTTGCTAAGAATTTAACTATTTTATGAATTTTACGCAATTTCTGGTACGGAATAATTAACCCAAAAATTAATTAAAAACAACAAGGAGTTTTACCCCTATGATTTGCTATTGATAGCGAAAATAGAATATAGGCAGGGAAAAAATACCTTGGCGAAAATATGGGTGACAACGCGAAAATAATACAATAAATAACTGCGCTAAATAAAAAAATATTGTTGAGTCCAATTTTTAACCTTATGACATTAAATAAAACAAAAACATTAGCAACACTTTGAGAAAATACGACAACATTATTATAAAAATCTGAAGTATCAAATACCTTGTAATATCTTGCCAAAACTCCTATAAATAGGAGAAAAAATTTAGGGATAAACACAAAAAAATAACCTAAAAAACTAGAATTTTGTATATTAAGAATAAAATAGAAAATTCCAGATCCTTCTTCAGAAGTCTCTTGCCCTAACTCAGCAATTAGATTAAACTGTTCAAAACTTGATAGATTAAAATAATAAACCGTTGATATTGAAAATAAAAATAATAGCACTAAAATATATTTATTATTTCTTAAAGGATTCCACTTTGATAGTAGAAATGTCAAAGAAATAATAAATAACGTCATTTGCCAGCGAACTAAAACAGATATAAGAATAGATAAAATTAAAAAAATGAAAGATTTTGTTTTAAAATAGCGAAAAAATAAGGCTATAGATAAAAGACTAATAATTTCTTTATTAATTAAAATAATGCTCGAAAAGAACATAAAACTTAGAAAGAAATATAAGATTAAAACACTCCTTTTATTTTTATACAATAATGAAAAATTATAATAAAAGAACAGGACAATAAATACATTTAAAAGAAAAACAGCAATAAAATTTTCATTTAAAAGTGTCAAGATTACCGTGGGGCCAAGCATGTTAGGAAATAATAACAGTATATTGGAAAAACTATGCTTTTCAGACATGAATTCAATATATGTTTCTGAATCAGCATAAAATTCAAAATCTAATTCACCATTGACTGAACTAATTCCAATTGTAATTAAAAACACAAATGCTACAAAAAGATATAGATAAAGTATAATATCTGTTTTGTTAATCTTAAAATAATTAGAATAATTCATGAAAATAAATTTAATCCTACCTAAAAGAGCCGTTAATATTAAAAATAACCTAAATCAAATAGTTTGAAATTAATTCTTCTAGTGCTTTGTTTTTAGAAGCAAATACTTCTGAATCTTTTAATAAAAAATTCTTTTTATTAATTATTTTATTCAATAAAATTATAATATCATCTTCTTTATTAATGTAAAAAGCCTTTTTTGAATCAATTATATCTTTATATAAAGCTTTCCCATAATCAGAAGTAATAATAGATAAAACACCGAAATCTGCTGCTTCAATAACGCAAGAAGACTGGCAAGTTATATGAGCATCCACATTTCTCAGTATAGTTTGTAAGGGTAGACAAGATGTTTCCGATATTTCATAATTATGTATATCTAGACCATTAAGTTTTGCCTTTATTTTATTTAGATCTTTAACCATTCCTGGATGCAGCCTAATGAACCAATTAAAATCATATTGAGTTTTTTTTAAAACATTCAATAATTCACCCATTAAGGATTCGGTATGAGGACTTAAAGTAATTAATACCGAATACTTTGCTTTATATTTTTTTAGATTTTGAAATTTTTTATCAAATTCAACTACTAATTTCGAATCTCCATCTTTCCATATTTGGCTAAATAAATTACCAACCACAACAGCTTTATTGCATCCGATTTTTTTTGACCATTTATCAATATTTTCTTTTTCAAATTTTGACCATACCCAGAAATAATTAGGTAATTGAGGGTAACCATATTTTGGCACTCTATTCCAATTTCCATACCCCAAATGAAGCGGTCCTTGAACTCCGTGTTGAATATCAATAGTAGTAATATTTAACTCTTTACATGCTAAAATAAATGCCATTTGTTCGTCTCCATAAAAATTAACCACAAACCCTAATTTAGGATTAATCCTTTTTAATTTAGTTATATAATAAAATTTAAGATTATTGATCTTTTGAATTTTTTTCCTGAGTGATTCCTTGGAAGGGACTTTAATAAAATATTTGTTTACAAATATATCGGTTCTAAATACTTCAAAATCACCCCATTCTTCATTAGCAAATTTTGGCGAAAATATCTTTGCCAAAATTAAAAGTTTTATGATAATGTTATCAATCTGTGGTTGAATAAAATGAGATAAAGTGAACGTAGGATTATAAAAATTATGACCTAGATCAAAACGGATAGAGGTGAATCCCCGTAAACTAAACTCTGATGCTAAGGGATCAAAAAATTTACTATACCACCTTTGCTCTAAATTTACGAAAGACATTCCATCACTCAAAAAAACAATATCAGCGTTACCCTTAGAATTAAAATTATTTTTAATATCTGATACTAAAGTATAAAAATGTGCAATCTTTGACTTTATTATCCTTACCATAAAATAGAAAGTTCGAGTTTGGGAAGGATTTGATCCAAGAGCTCTGAAGCTCTGCAACATGTAATTTTCTACTCTTATAAATGGCCACAATTTCACCCCATCTATTTCCCAATTATCAACGTCAAACCGCAATTCAACGTCTTTAAAAGTATCATTTATTTGCTCTAATTTCATAGCATTTTTAATTTCTTTAATCTAAACAAATACTACTTATTTATTATTTATATTTTCAATATTTTTATAAAACGAAAAGGGGCCAACCAAGGCATCTCGTATACTTTATTACTTAAATACCAAGTAGCAATGAAAGAGATAAAATAAATTAATGACATGGAAATACTAGCTCCTATTGTTCCATAATTAATTAAAAGAAAATAACATAGTGGGAAATTGATAATTGATGTAATAACTGTTATTATAGACAATAATTTAGTTTTTCTTACATAGAATATAAAACCACAAACCATTAGATACATTCCATTAAATGCATATCCTAAAATAATCCATAAAACAAATTGATTAGCACTGACATAAGCCTTTCCTAATAGAATTGATAAAATTAGAGGTAAAAAGTATATTGAAAATAATACTATTATAATCAAAGCTAAAAAATAAAAATAGGTTAGCTTTACAATTTTTAACTTAATTGAAAAATTGTTGAGATTAAGTTTATCATAAAGCCACGGTACATAAGCATTAATAAAAGCCGCATTAACTAATCCCAAAACACTTCCAATTTGAAATGCGACTGTATACACACCAGTCTCTGTTACATTAATTAAATTTGTTATTAATATTCGATCGGTAAATCCAATAACCAATGTGCCAAGATTATGAGGTATTAATGGGAGGCTGAATTTCAATATATCTAATAAATCATCTTTATTATAAATAAATCTAACATATTTATATTTAATTATAATTGCCAAACTAATTAAAGCTGTCACTGATACAGCTATTAATTGCCCCAAAATACGACTTTGCCAACCTAAATTATATATATAAATAAATAAAAAGGTGAATCCAATATTCAGTAAAGATTGGAAAACTTGTAAAATCCCATACTTTACAGATTTTAGATTAACCTGCCATATAGTTAATAAAATAGTGGTGATAAACTGACAAACTGCTATTAGTAAAACTAATAATAACCAACAATAAGGAACTAATGTATACTCACTAACGTACTTACCGATTAATAAAAATATTATTAAAAAAATTAAAAAATTAAAAAATAAAAGGATGAATACATTGCCAATGTATCGTGATAAATCTATAGATTTATCTAAATCAAAAAATTTACGATGTATCGCCGCATTTGCACTAAGTCCTATCAATGGAGATATTATATTAATAATTATCACGGCCATTGAAAGTACACCATAATCGTGAGGCGAAAAAACTCTAGTCAAATATGGAATAAATAAAAAAGGAATACTCGCGCTAATAATTGAAGAAATCGAATAAATACCCGATGATTTAAACAAGGAAGATTTAAAAAATTTAACTGCCATTAAAAATCAAATATCATTATCCATAAATTAAATGAAATAAAACTCCCGATAAATTAAAATTTTAAATTATAATCGCCAATAATTTTTAAAATTTGCCCTTTCCAATACCCCCTTTATATCAAACATATGGACTTCGTCTTTTGAGAATTTTTGAAAATCTTCTGGCATCAATTTAATATACTCTTGATGTCCGACTGCTAATACAATAATATCATATTTTCCAGCGGGTTCATCAATTATTCTAATTTTATACTCATTAACAATTTCATTAGGGCATCCATGTGGATCTACAACATCTACTTTAATTGAATAATCAAGTAACTCCTCAATTAAATCTACAACTTTTGAGTTTCTAATATCAGAAACATCCTCTTTAAATGTAATCCCCATAACCAAAACTTTAGCTTTTGCAGGATTTTTATCTTTCTCAATAAGAGCCTGAACTATTCTTTTAGCAATGAAGCTAGGTATAAAATCATTAACTCTTCTTCCTGCAGCAATAACTTGTGGGTCTATCCCGATCTGTCTAGCTTTATGCATAAGATAAAATGGATCTACACTTATACAATGTCCTCCTACTAATCCAGGCTGATATTTATGAAAATTCCATTTGGTCCCTGCTGCTTCTATAACTGATTTCGTATCAATACCCATCTTATCAAAGATGATAGCGAGTTCATTCATCAATGAAATATTTATATCTCTTTGTGTATTTTCGATAACTTTAGCTGCTTCTGCGACCTTTATTGACTCAGCTTTGTGTAACCCTGCCTTGATAATAGTACCATATATCTCTGAAATCAAATCCAAAGCCTCTTGATCATTCCCCGAAACAATTTTCAGTATATTAGTAAGTGTTTTCACTTTATCTCCAGGTACAATTCGTTCTGGGCTATATCCAAATTTAAAATCAACTCCTCCTTTTAATCCTGAAATATTTTCTAAAATGGGGATACAATCTTCTTCTGTACAACCAGGATATACGGTTGATTCAAAAACAACATAATCTCCTTTTTTTAAAGCTAAAGCTACACTTCTTGAAGCATTCAATAATGGGTTTAGATTGGGAACTTTATTTTCATCAATATCTGTTGGTACACCTACTATATGGAAATGTGCTTTCTTTAAATCCTCCAAATCTGATGTAAACAAAATATCGCACCCATCAAAAACATTAGAATCAAGCTCATTCGAGGGGTCTATCTTCTTTTTCATTAATTCTATTCTAGAAGAATTAATATCAAACCCAATTACTTTAAAATATTTAGCAAATTCTAAAGCAAGAGGTAATCCAACATATCCTAATCCTGTTACAGAAATTATTTTTTTTTTATTATAATATGATTCTAATACTTTTGACATAATTTATTGCGTATTTTTCTTTGTTAAAACTCTAGCAGGGACTCCACCTACGATTGCATTTTCTTCGATATTTTTGGTAACCACACTATTTGCTCCAATTATTGAATTATCACCAACTACAACACCTGGAACAATTAAAACATTAGCTCCTATCCACACGTAGCTTCCTATTATCACATTACCTTTCTTTGTTAATCTAACATCAAGTGAAAAATCTTGATTAGAAATATCCGTCTCTGTATAAATCCTAACATTATGACTTATTTGACAATTACTTCCAATTTTAACTTTAAAGCCTTTTACTGCTTGAATAGTTGAAAGCTCTCCAATGTATGAATTATGCCCAATTTCAATATCGCCCTCGCCATAAAACAAAATGTTGCTACCATTAAATCTAAAAGTATTATTAATTTTATACTTTTTTATAAATAATGAATATATACATTGATTTTTAAAAATTTCGAATTTTATAAAAAGCAACCCCAATAGTAATTTAATCATCTAAACCAGTTTTTGCCACATTACGTCTCAGTTTCCAATTACCATTAATATCTTTTCCCCAAAGATGAGGGGATCTAAATTTATTGCACAGTTCATGAAAATAATCAGGTTTCATTCCAATATATTCCATTATATCATTAAAATATCTGTCAGGAAACTCTCCATCAAAACGGTTAACTAATGCCACACCTTCTTCTCTTGTCAAATGTCTATTTCTAATTTCTTGTGCAGCATCGTAAGTTGCTCTTCCAATTCCAAATTTTATAAATGTTGTATAGAAATGTAGATCGTCTATTTTGTCATCAATTCCGCTATACTTACTAAATGTTCCTTGAGTTCTATGCGGCCTTGCTTTAAATCCCGTATTCTCTACAGCGTAATAGTATACCTCCTGTGGTGTCCACTTTAAATAATACCCTAAATAATGCACTTCGATATTTGCTTTCTCTAAATCTTCAACTTTAGGAGGCAAAAATGCCATTAAATCACTTAATCTAACATCGTACTTTTCCAATAATTCTTTTATGGAAACACCTGCCAAATAGACATCGTCTAGATGATCAAAACTAAAATATGACTTATCTCTTAGTGATGACATATTATCGGCCAAAGGATTCCCGTATTCAGCTTCATTCTCTCCATAAAAGATCAAATTAATTCCATGTTGAGCAGCGATTTTAGGGGCTAGATTTTTTTGGCCTAAAATAAACGTTTGGAAAGGATGCAATAAATTCTCAATCGACAATCTAGTAAGTAATTTCATAACCTTTCCGTTACGGTAGAAGGAAATATTATCAAAACCACTATCCAACCAATTTTTCCAATTTTGCAAACCATAATCAGTATACAATATTGGTGGCCAAGTGACAGTAAGAGGATTCATATTGTATTTATACTTCAAAACGTGAGCTTGATAAGCACTGTCTTTACCTCCGCTACCTGGGACTAAGCAATCATAAGAACCGTCATTTTTGCGATGCTTATCCAATAATTTGATTAATTCATCCTCGCGCATTCCCCAATCAATATTGTCCTTAATTTCTGCAGTTCGACAAGCATCACAAACACCTTCGTCATCAAAGTTCATGGTGGTTTTTTTACTGTCTTTTGTATGTTTAAATTCAACTGCTGAAGTTGGTCTTTGATTAGACATAACACATTTTGAACAAAATGCAACTTCCTCTGGCAACCCGTAATATGCCTCTAATTTTTTATTTTCTGCCATTATAATAAGTTATTAATTAAAGCCCAATTTTTATATATCGATATTCCTTTATCAGCACTTTTTTCTGGATGAAATTGTGTTGCAAAAATATTATTTTTCAAAATCGAAGAACAAAACTCAATTCCATCATAATTTGTAAGTGTCAAAACGCAATCATCATCACTAGGTTTTACATAATAAGAGTGTATGAAATACATAAAATCGTTATTATTCAAATCAATTAATGCTGAGTTGTCCCATTCTTGATTTAATTTGAAAACTGTATTCCAAGCAATATGAGGCACCTTAACTTTTCGTTCAATAATGGCTTCAGGAAAACGTTTTATAATACCTGAAATCAAATCTAAGCCTTTGCCGGCACCAAACTCCTCACTTTCAGTAAACAACAATTGTTGCCCTAAACATATTCCAAAAATAGGTGTACCTCTTGTTACTTTATTTTGAATTGCAACGTCTAGTCCGAATTTTTTCAAATTATTCATCGCCTCAATAAATGCTCCAACCCCAGGTAAAATCAATGCGTCTGCATTTAATACATCTTCACTGTTTGAACTTATCAGAGCATTCATGCCTACAGTGTCACATGCTTGTTTGACACTAAATAGATTACCTAGCTGGTAATCAATTATTACTACTTTTTTTAAATTATTATCCATTATAATCTGCAATCAATCTGGTTACGTTTTAATTCTCTTTTTACATCTTCAATAGAACATGGCTCAAATGTATGAAAACTTCTTTTTTGGTTCAAAAACTCAACATTACCTTCTAAAACAGAAGCATGCGATTCATTTTCTTTAATGAAATGATAATGAAAAAGGGACGAAATCATCGCTGAACTTATATTACAATCTTTTAATACATCAACAACATGATCTTGCTTACCTGCTCCTCCATGTACTATTACTGGAATTCCAACTAAATTAGTAATCTTGGATACCAACTCTAAATCGTATCCCTGTCCAGTTCCTTCTTTATCAACTGATGTAATTACGATCTCCCCTGCGCCTAATTCTGCAACTTTTTGAGCCCATTCAAAGACATCGACACCGGTATACTCTCTCCCATTATCGGTGTATGCTAAATATTTTCCATTACTCTCTTTAATAGCTTCTATTGCAACTACAATTGTAGAGGATCCAAACATTCGTGAAGCATCTTTGATTAATTGAGGATTCTTGATTGCTGCAGTATTAAGACAAACTTTATCAGCACCAACCCTAAGTACCTCTTTTATATCTGAAATAGAACGCAATCCACCTCCAACAGTAATTGGAATAAAAATGCTCTTTGCTGTTTCTGAAATAATATCATGCAAACTATTCCGTTCATAAAGAGAAGCTACAACATCCATAAACATTAGTTCATCAGCACCTTGTTCATAATAGTATTTGGCAAAATCTGATGGTTTGCCTAACACACGTAAACCCTCCAGATGAATACCTTTCACTAAATTAGGACCTTTAATATCCAATCGCGGTATAATTCTAACTGTTTTCATTTTTTAAATAAAATTCTGCTAATGCCCAATCTGCTAATGTATCTATATCAACACTTCGCTCTTCTGGCATTATTATTTTTTTTATACTTTTTAATTCTGCAATTCTTGATTTTTTAATCGATTCTACATTAATCAAATACATTGAACCATTAAATGCATATACTCTAGGACAGTCTTGTCTTCTTTCAAAATTTCCTACTTTACTTTTATTTAGAAACCCATTACTATTTTCTTCAAAAAGCGTAAAATATGGATTTTCTTTTGCCAATTTAACACTAACTACCATGTCTATTTCAAAGTTGTACTCCTTGATTAAGCGAGCAAAATCATCTTGAATTCTAAAAGGTGACGTGGGTTGCAATAATAATACTGCATCAAATGTTTGATTTAACTTTTCATACTGATTTATTGCATGAATAATCACATCATAGCTAGAAGAATTATCATTTGCCAACTCTTCTGGCCTAATGAATGGAATGGATATTCCTTTAGATTTAGCAATTTCAATAACAGCTTCATCATTGGTAGAAATACACAATTCGTCATCAAACTTTAAATTATTCAAAGCGAAATCAATTGAGTACTCAATCAATGGTTTGTCACCTAGAAATTTAATATTCTTACCTGGTAAACCCTTGGAACCTTTTCTAGCAGGTATTAGATATAAAATTCTCATTGAAATTTAATATTATTAATGTCAATTTGAGCCTTTTCAAAATCTTCGTGCTTACCCACATCTAACCAATAGCCTGAAAATGGAAATGAAATAATTTTTTTATTTTGATTAATCAAGTCTTCCATTAAATCAGTAGCATTATAAAATTGACTTTGAGGAATTAAGTTAATCATCTCTTTCTTCATCAAATAAATACCCCCATTTGAATAATAAGTATAGGTAGGCTTTTCTTTGAAACTTTTCACCTCCCCCTTTTCAGTTTCTAGCACAGCATAAGGTATCGCTACATGATATGGAATGGTCAATACAGCCAAATCTGCACCTTGCTTAATAAATTCTAAAAAGAATTGTTCGTAATCAATATTTGTTAGTAGATCAGAATTCGTAACTAACACATAATCATGCTTGAAATTTGATATTTGAGAAACAGCACCAATAGTTCCTAGTGGTTCATTTTCCCAAACATATTCAATGTTAATATTTTTTTGTTTTCCTGATCCAAAATAACCTTCAATTTGTTCCCCTAAATATTTTACTGACACCCAAAAATCATCGATTCCATACATGGCTAACCGGTTCAAATTGTGTTCCATTATGGGCTTATTCCCAATTTTTAATAAAGGTTTTGGCGTAGTATCAGTTAATGGTTGTAACCTCTGGCCTCTACCTCCTGCCATAATCACAGCATCAATTGGCAAATAAGATTTTATATATCTAAAATTAATCACATTTATGACAACATCATTATCGTCTAAAACAGGAATTACTCTGTATTCTTCTTCCCGGTATTTGATAATTTTTTGAATATCATAATTTCCTTTTCTTATATATCTAGGATTCGGCTGGATAATTTCTTCGATTTTATTTTCTACTGTAAAATCATTCAATAAACCACGTCTCACATCACCATCCGTTAATGAACCAATTAATTTGTCATTATCATCAACAACAAATAAAATAGCATCCTGCGATAAATCATTAAGTACGCCAAGCGCCTGTTTTATAGTGCTCCCGTTTAAGATTAAATGTTCTTTATAGGATCTCATTGAATTGCTTGATCTGGTTTGTTATTAAATCGGCTGAATGTTTATTGTAATAATTATTTATACCATCAAATATATTGTTAACTAGCGCTTTGTCAACTGCTTTAACTATATTTTGACAGTTAAATGAGGCATTAATAATATTGTCACTTTGCAAACGTCCTTTTTGCCTTTCTCCAACATTCACAACATATTTACCAAAAGAGGCCGCCTCAATTATGCCACTAGAAGTATTACCAATAAGCACTTTGGAATAATACATCGCGCTAAAATAGTTTTCCTTTCCAAAGTTTTCTACACACAATACCCTCTCAGGGTATTCCTCTTTTAATTTCGCTATTTCTTTTCTATAAACTGATCCCATCGTATCAGCATTAGGCATTGTAATAACTAAAAGTAGCTTTTTAGCAATTTGAGCAAGAGCTAATCTCATTTCAATTGCATATTCCTTATTTAATTGCGTGGCAATTGTCTCAGGGTGAAAAGTTACTAGGGCAAATTCTTGGTATGGTATTTTGAAGCGATCGTAAAAAAGTGATTTTTCAATAGGTTTAAAACTTTCAATCCCATCTAAGCTTAGGGATCCCACTGTATGCACTCCATTACTATTACCAATTAGTTCTGTGATTTTTTCAGAAAATGATGATGCTGCACTAAAATGTAAGATAGAAGCAATTGTTATTTGATGTCGATAAATATTATCAATTGCGCCTAAAGTTGTTTCTCCTCCATGAATATGTGCGAATTTAACACCAAATGGAATTCCTGCTTGGACAGCAGCGCTCATTTCAAATCGATCACCTAAACAAAAAACTAAATCGTATTTATTCGACTGCCAAAAATCAGCAAATTTGACTGCAGTTAATCCATACGAAGTTGCAATAGATTGCTCATCATCATTTGACAATAGAGAGGAGATTTTGTGAATAACATTATATCCGTTTTGTTCAATTTCAGTAATTGTAAAGCCATGAAATTTTGATAGGTGTGTTCCAAAAGCAATTATCTCTAATTCAAAAAATGGATCAGCTTTAAGCTTTAAAAGCAATGGCAAATAAATTCCATAATCAGCTCTTGAACTAGTTAAAACTCCAATTTTCATAATCCTAACTTTATTAACTCGTCTTCATCGAAATCTTGACAAGCTACTTTTCCAATAACTTCATCCCACTTCATAGGAGAAAGACCCATTCCTGGTCTTTTTGTAGTGATATTAAATTCAGTAAACCTATCCCCTTTTTGAATTGAAGTCTTTGCTACTATGCTTTTGCGGGCAATTGAAATATTTTTAATTTCAGACTCGCTAGGTTCTTTTATACCTGTTCCTCCGATAGCTTTCTCAATGTTCCGAATGGAATAAACCATATTCTTTAGTTCATCTGGCTCAAGAGAAGCTAATTGATCTGGACCAGGCAAGCTTCTGTCTAGTGTAAAATGTTTTTCAATCATAGTGCCACCCAATGCAACGGCCGCAATAGGGACTTCTATTCCCATGGTGTGGTCTGAATATCCCACTTTAACACCAAACATCTTTTGAATAGTTAACATCGCATTCAAATTGACATCAGACATGGGTGTAGGGTATTCAGTATTACAATGTAAAATCGTGATGTCGTTTTTTTTGATCCCCGCTTGAAGAAATACATCAAGAGCTTCCTCAATTTCTACCATTGATGACATCCCTGTAGAAATAATGACTTCTTTGAATAACGCAGCCGCTTTTCGTAAATAGGGTAAATTTGTTATTTCTCCTGATGGGATTTTAACAATATTTAGACCCAACTCTTTTAAAAAGCTTAATGATTCTAAATCGAAAGCAGTAGAAAAAAAGGAGATATTTTTGTTGTTACAATATTGTACTAATTCAAAATGTTGAGAATTTGACAACTCCAACTTTTTTAACATTTGCAATTGGCTTTCAACAGCATCTTTAGTGTTTTCAATTTGATAGGAAGCCTTCTTTGCAAATTTTGAGACTAAACTTTCAGACTTAAATGTTTGGAACTTAACATAATCAACACCAGCGTCTACAGCAACATCTATAAGCTTTTTTGCTAATTCAATGTCACCGTTGTGATTAACTCCAGCCTCTGCTATTATGATTACCTTATTCATAATTATATAAACCGATGGGGGTTTCCTACTATTTTGTTCCCATCTGAAATATCATTTAATACAACAGTTCCTGCGCCTACAATGACATTTTTACCTATTTCTACCCCTTGTTTGATTACTGAATTTGCGCCAATAAAAGAACCAGAACCAACTTTAACATTCCCTGCCAATACCGCTCCAGGGCCAATATGGACATTGTCGTGAATTTCGCATTCATGTTCAACTATGCACCCTGTATTTAGAATTACATTACTTCCAATTTTTGCAAAAGCGTTAATCGTCACATTTCTATTAACAAAAACTCCATCTCCGATTGCTGCAAAACTCGATATAGATGATGATAAATTAATCAATGAGATTACTTTTTTGCCGTTTTTAAGAATATGTTTATAAATTTTTTCTCGAAGTATATTGTCTCCGATTCCCAAAATAAAAGAAACATCTAAATCCCATTCTTTGAAATTTGAACTAGATTCATCGCCTAAATATTCTAGCTTAAATGGGTTTACTTCATTTACAGATTTTTCTGTGTACCCAATTACATTCAAATTATTTTCTAAAGCAGTGTCAGCAACTACTAAACCATGCCCAGAATAACCAACTAATATAATTTTCTTATCTGACACTACTTGGGATATTAACAATTCTATCTTCCAAATACATGGCATTTATCTGCTCGTCTTTTTGAAATCCGGAATACAATGGAGATTTAAAAATCAATTGCCAAATTGGCCTTGTCATTACGCCATTTTCATTCGTCACTTTTAAAAAAGACTCCCTCTCTTGTTTATTTTCTAATTCAACGCACATTAGCCAATAATTGGCTTTGGTTTGAGGTAGTTCTGTTCGGAAGTTGATTCCTTTAGACTTAAAAAAAGAATTATACTCCTGAGCGAGAATCCGTTTACTTTCAATAAATGTTGAAAGTTGCTCTAATTGAGCACAAGCTAGCGCAGCATTTAAATTAGGCATTCTAAAATTGTATCCAATTTCATCATGAACGTACTCATAAGGATGAGGGACTTTTGCAGTGGTTGTCAAATGCTTTGCTTTAATTCCCAATTCAACATCATTAGTTACAATAGCACCACCACCACCACTGGTTACGATTTTATTCCCATTGAAAGAAAATACCCCTAATTTCCCGAAACTACCAATGGGTTTCGAATGATATTCGCTTCCAATAGCTTCAGCAGCATCTTCCACGAGAGGTATATTCCATTTGTTGCACACTTTTAATAATTCATCTAAGTGCACTGGAAACCCAAACGTATGCATGGGCATACACGCGGCAATTTTTTTATTTGTTTTCTTATTGTAGCAGATTCCTTCTCGCATCTCCCCAAACTCTTCTAAAAAGGCATCCATAGCCTTAGGAGAAAGCCCCATAGTGTCTATATCAACATCAATAAAAATGGGAGCTGCTCCATTATAAATAATCGCATTAACTGTAGCTATAAACGTTAGTGCTTGCGTAATAACTTCATCTCCAGCATTAACCCCAGCAAGTCTCAAAGCGACTTGTAAAGCTGAGGTTCCATTAACTACAGCTATTGATTTATTTGTCCCAGAAATAGAAGACATCATTAACTCGAACTTATCAACATAGGCTCCGACCGAAGATACAAATGTAGAGTCTATTGTGTCTTCAACATACTTCTTCTCGTTCCCTAAAAATCGAGGTTCGTGTAATGGAATAAACGCTTTGTTATTAAATTGGTTTTTGATGAAACCAATTACTTCAGAATAATTAGACATTATAAATGTCAGATTTATATTGTTGCAAATTTTCCTTTTTAGAGAACCATTCTACTGTTTCTGCTAAGCCCTCTTCAAGGCTATAGTTTTGTTTCCAGTCAGTGAATGATTTCAATTTCTCATTTGATCCAAACAATCTAAAAACTTCTGATTTTTCAGGTCTAAGCCTGATTGAATCCGAAACAATCTTCGCACTAGGATTTATTTGATTAATTAATGACTGAGCTAATTCACCTACAGTAATTTCTGATTGCGTGGCAATATTAACTTCATGCCCGATTAGTTTATCGCATTCTGCAATTTTCAAAAATCCATTTACGGTATCTTTCACAAAAAGCAAGTCTCTAGTAGGCGTAATATCACCAAGCTTTATCTCTTCAGCACCATTTAATAACTGAGAAATGATGGTAGGAATTACAGCTCTTGCAGATTGTCTAGGACCAAAAGTGTTAAATGGTCTTACAATAGTCAATGGCAAATCAAAAGATCTATAGAATGAATCGGCAATAGCATCAGCACCTATTTTAGATGCAGAATAAGGTGACTGAGGTTGCTTCGGATGCAACTCAGTAATAGGAACAAATTGAGCCGTTCCATACACCTCTGATGTCGAAGTGACTAAAACACGACTTACTTTATTATCTCTTGCAGCTTGAATTATATTTAAAGTGCCCTTTACATTCGTGTCAATGTATGAATCTGGAGAATGGTAACTAAAAGGTATGGCAATCAATGCCGCTAAATGAAATACAATATCAATCCCTTTCATTGCCTCCCTTACTCCGTTAGGATCACGAATGTCTCCTGCAAAAAACTCAATCTTACTTTTCGTTTCAGCAGAAATTGAATCTAGCCAACCATATGAATTAAATGAGTTGTAGTATACAAATGCACGGACATGATACCCTTGATTAACTAATGCTTCCGTAAGATGCGAACCTATAAATCCATCAGCACCGGTTATAAGTACTTTTTTTTGCTTCAATGTCATTCTTAATTTTGACTTAGATTAAATTTGAGTAAGATATGGAACTAATACAATAATTATCGTGAGCCTATCTTTCTCCACGGCTTCGCCATTCTGAGTCACAAAATAATTTGCCTCAGAAAAATGATTTTAATAACAAATATACCCCCATTTTGGTTTAGCGCCAAGTCTAATTTATTTAATGGAAATATTTAAAATTTTATCCATCGAATTATTCGAAAAATCCTATTTTAGTCGCTGAGGGCTTTGCCTTTGGTTTCAGGTAAATAAATCGCGCCCACGACGACCGTTAAGGCCGCTAGGGCGATGGGATAGAATAATCCGGCAAAATTCGAATGAGTGACGGCTCCCAGCCAAGTGGCCACAAAAGGGGCACATCCGCCGAACACCCCATTAGCAAAGTGATAAGGGATGGAGAGGGAGGTATAGCGGATTTTGGTAGGGAAAAGTTCGACTAGGAACGCGGCGATCGGGCCGTAGGCCATCGCCGCGAAAGTCACCAATAAGCTGCAAATGAAAGCTAGTTCGAGCTTTCCAGTCCAAGTCAGGAAGATCGCGCCATTGACCATCGTGCCCTCCTGGGCTACAATCGTAGACATCCACGAGAAAAGGGGGTAGTACCCGAGCGCAGCGAGGGCCATACCGCCAAGCATAATTTTCTTGCGACCCACCCGGTCAGACAGGCTCCCGAAATACACGAAGAGGGGAGTGCCCACCACCAGACTCGCGGCGATAATGAGGTTCGTCGTAATGAAATCGACTTGAAGGATTTTGTTGATGAAGATTTGGGCATAAAATTGTCCTGTATGCCAAACAACCCCCTGCCCCACAATCGCCCCAAACATCGCAATTAACATTAAGCGGCGATTCGCCTTACTGGCGAAAGCTTCCTTTAAAGGATTTTCGGAGAGTCTGCCTTCCACCTTGAGTTTAGAGAAGAGAGGAGATTCATCCATATTTCGTCTAATGAAGTAAGAGACAACCACTAGAATGCCAGAAAGCGCAAAAGGCACCCGCCAGCCCCAGTCCTTAAAGGCCGCATCGCCTAAAAGCTGTTGCGTAGCCAAGATAACGAGGATAGAAACAAAGAAACCGAGCGTGGCGGTTGTTTGGATGTAGGACGTGTACTTCCCGCGTTCGGCGTCTGGTGCATATTCCGCGACGTAAGTCGCGGCGCCCCCATACTCCCCCCCTAAGGCTAATCCCTGAATAATTCTTAATAATAGAAGTATAGCTGGAGCTACTAACCCAATCTTCTCATAACTCGGTATAAACGCAATCGCAAACGTCGACCCACCCATCAGCATCAGTGTCAACAAAAACGTGTACTTCCTCCCGATCAAATCCCCCAGTCTCCCAAAAAGCACGCCACCAAAAGGCCTCGCCACAAACCCCGCCCCAAAAGCCGCAAGTGTTGAAATGAACGCGGCTGTCGGATCCTCTTTGGGAAAGAAACTCAACGAAATAATCGCACTCAAACTCCCAAAAATATAGAAGTCATACCACTCAATAACCGTTCCCACACTCGACGCCACTATCACCTGCCACAACTTCTTTATGGGTACTTTATTATTATCGAACTCTTGCATATGGATATCGCATTTTATTCCTAAAAATACGCAAAATATCACTATCTCATCGTTGCTTTTCGACATTTTCTATCCCTTATTTCACTACCTTTCACTATGACAGCGGAAAATCTCGATAAAATCGCCTCCTACTTCCTTGAAAAAGCGCAAATCAAACGCGCCTGGCTCTTTGGCTCCCACGCCCGTGGCACCCAATCGCCCACCAGCGACATCGACATTCAGATCCAAGTTTTCAAAAACACCCCCTTTACCTTATTTGACCTAGCTGAAATCCAACAAGATCTCACTCTACTTCTTTCACTAGAGGTCGACCTAGTCATGCTAGGCGCTCCATTAAAGAGCATTGCAAAACAACTTAACCACGACAAAATTTTAATTTATGAAAACCTTAGCCCCAAGCTCGAAAGAGCGAATCGAGCACATTCTGCTAGCCATTAACAAGATTCAACAATACACCTCAGAGCACACATTACAAACCTTTTTAAACGACCCTAAAACCGTAGAAGCCTGCCTTTTCAACTACACTATCATTGGCGAGGCCTCCCTATTGATTGATAAATCTCTTTTGGAAAAAATCGAATACCCTTGGTATAAGGTAAAGGCTTTCCGCAATTTCATTCTGCATGAATACCATGCAATCAAAATGGATGTGATCTGGGATACCACGGTTGTGGTGATTCCGGAACTAAAATTGGTAATATTAGCTCTGAAGAACCTATAGGCAGTTTATGTTAATTTGACTTACAATTGTATAAATGGCTTTTCCAGTTATTGACAGAATCTGTCAAAACCTGAAAATCGCAAAATCAATTTTAAATAAAACAACCACTATGAAATCGAACTTAAGAACATTAGATCAACTCATCGAAGAAACTTATGGCAAAATAGGCTCTCCCTCCAGAAATGAATTCGAATGGGGAGCACAACTATTCAAAATAAGCGCCTTGATTAAAATTGCCAGGCACAAGCTTCGGCTAACACAAAAAGAATTTGCTGTAAAATGCGGAACATCTAAATACGCCATTTCAATTGCAGAAAATAACCTCATAGAAATCCGGATTTCAACTTTACAAAAGATTATCGAATTAGGCCTAGGAGGTCGATTAATTATAAATATCAAGCTTTAAATTCACATTATCAGTAAGCTGTTAGGTTAGGGGGAATGGAGGGAATATATTTGGAACACCAAACCACTAATCAATATGTTTAACCACTTCTCTAGATACCTGAAGCTCATCCGTGCCGTTCCACTGCACGTGATGGCGCAGGATCTCGGGATCGACGCCGGGCTTTTGAGCAAATACGAAAACGGTAACCGCATCCCAGATCTTGACCTCGTCATCATTTTTGCCCATTACCACCAGGTAAACGTACGCGAACTTTGCGTGTATTGGATGCGGGAGCGGATAAAACGATCCTTTGTGGGCTATGAACATTTAGCAGAAGATGCTTTGGCGGACTCAGAAAAAGACCTGCTCTATTTTCTTAAACTTCACAGGGTAAAACAAGAAAGAAAATTCAACTTCAAAATTTTCCTCAAAAATGCCATCACTTATGATCCAGAAAAAGTTGTAACCCTTAGACATTTTCAATTCCGCCGCCACGGCGTCACTAACCACTAAACCTCTAAAGACATGTTCAATTTCTTCACCCCTAAAGATCCCCTACTTTTCTACAATGGTCATATGGGCCCCTACAAATTCACTAAAGTGACCATTACAATCATCGAAAAAAACCAAGAAGTCTACACCGAATCGGTCATTGTGGCCCCTGTATCCAGGAATCAGTTGATTTTTGATTCCAAGAAGTTCTTGAATGATTTGAGGAATAGATGAAGAGAGGTCATCCATAAACGGCAATTTCTACTATTGACAAAATATGTCAATACCTGAAAAGCCCACTCAGTACCGCGCGGCTTATAATAACAAAAAGTGCCCTACCGTGTAAACAGCCCTACAAAAGAAGTTGACAGCGACACCAGAAAGCTAAAAATCAACGGTGCAATAAACCCAGTTACTTCAAATCCTGGCACATAGGCTGCGACTAAATAGACTAGACCTACAGAGATAACAAGAGAAAACAACCCTAAAGTAATAAACGTAATAGGGAAACTGATGATCTTCAATACGGGTTTAATGAATGAATTCACGAAGCCCATCGCTAAAGCGACTAAAAGGGCAGTCGTAAAACCATCCACAGTTATTCCTTTTAAATAGCGCGGGATTACTAATACCACCCCAGCGATGATGATGTAACGAATAATGAATCCAATCATAATAAAGATTATTTAGCAGCGTGACGAGATTGAAGAACGGCGATGATTTCGCTTAAATCGATTCCGCGGTCCTCTAACAAGACTAATAGGTGGAAAATTAAATCCGCCGCTTCGCCTTTGAAAAGGTCATCGTTTTGCATTAAGGCTTCGATAACGAGTTCGACGGCTTCTTCGCCTACTTTTTGGGCGACTTTGTGGGTGCCTAATTGGAATAAAGAAGCGGTATATGAAGACGATGCAGGAGCCGTCTTGCGGCTACGGATGACGTGTTTTAATTGATCTAACCAAGCTGCGTTGTCCGCGTTTGACTCATCGAAACAGGTGTCTGCTCCGGTGTGGCAAGTAGGTCCAGCTGGTTTGGCCTGAATTAAAATGGTGTCTGCGTCGCAATCTATTGAAAGGCTGACTAAGTCTAGGAAGTTGCCTGATTCTTCACCTTTGGTCCAAAGACGGTTCTTCGAGCGGCTGAAAAAGGTCACGCGCTGGTCGGAAACGGTCTTTGCATAGGCTTCCTCATTCATGTAGCCTAACATCAAAACGGTACGGGTGCTGGCATCTTGGATGATGGCGGGCACGAGGCCTTTGGAAAAATCGGGTTGCTTGGACATATTTCTATTAAATGCGCATCGGGATGCCTTGGGTTGCAAGGTAAT